>NZ_JBHFLM010000246.1:0-112105 GCF_041928655.1 Pelatocladus sp. BLCC-F211
ATCAAGGCTTTGTTGGGTTTCGCTTGCACTCAACCCAACCTACATTTCTTCTTAACTGAACCGTATTGGACTATAATGTTGGGTTTCGCTGTCGCTACACCCAACCTACAAAACTACAGTTCTCAAAGTAGACGTGGTTTAGATTGAAATCCAAAATTCTTTTCAATTCCCAATTCCCAATTCCCAATCCCCATTGCCCCTTATCCCCAGAGGGGACCCCACCTTCCCCAATCCCCAATCCCCAACAAACAACACCCAAGAAGGTTAAAATAGAGTGTAGCTTGTTTGGCAAAACAGAGGGTTCTAAAGCGTGCTGTCTACACTCCTTGCTGATTTTCGCATTATCTTTGAACGTGATCCAGCTGCCCGTAACTGGTTGGAAGTATTGTTTTGCTACCCTGGTTTACAAGCTCTGCTATTTCATCGGCTGGCTCATTGGTTGCATCATGTTGGTATTCCCTTTATACCCCGTTTAATTTCCCATGTTGCCCGATTTTTAACCGGAATTGAAATTCACCCTGGTGCTGTGATTGGTAAAAGTGTATTTATTGATCATGGGATGGGGGTTGTTATTGGTGAAACAGCCATTGTAGGAGATTATACGCTGATTTACCAAGGTGTCACTCTGGGTGGTACTGGCAAGGAAAGTGGTAAACGCCACCCGACTTTGGGTGAAAATGTTGTAGTTGGTGCAGGTGCAAAAGTATTAGGTAATATCCAAATCGGTAATAATGTACGTATTGGTGCTGGTTCAGTTGTTTTGAGAGATGTACCTTCTAATTGCACTGTTGTTGGTATACCAGGTCGCATTATTTATCGTTCAGGCGTGCGCGTCGCTCCATTGGAACACAGTAATTTACCAGACTCGGAAGCAGAAGTAATTCGCGCTTTAGTGGATCGCCTCGAGTTGTTAGAAGAACAGATACAAAGCCTACAGCAAAACCAGTCAGATACCAAAACTCTTGTTTTAGTAAGTCAATTATCTACCCAAAACGAGGGTGAAAAATTACAAGATGGTGTGTGTTGCAATCTCAGAGATAAAGCTATTCAAGAGTTTCTGGACGGAGCCGGAATTTGAAATTTAGTTGCTAGTTATTAGTTGATGATGGGCGTATTTAGCATTTAGGAAATGTTAAATACGCCTTCTTATTTGCATAATTATTGTATAATATTTGACGTTCCTGTACTTGTTGTTAGAAATGCTCGATCATGTACAAATAAAAGATATCAGTAATTTTCTACATCAATTATTAGTTAATAACTTGATAATCGCCTGACAGTGAATAGCTAATTAATATAAATGCAGTTAATATTTGTTTGGTAATTGATAATATTTAATTTTGGATATATACTATGTATTCTGATATATGTATATCAGATTTGATTAACAAATCAGTACTCTTGACATTATCTGTTCCCTATTATTTGTAACCTTTGTTGATGAGTGAGTTCATAAATCAAACTGCATTACCGTAGATTTATGTTTGTATTTAAAGGCTAGATTGAAGTTTATAACTCTTAAAGTGAGGGGTGCCAGGTAATTAAAATAAAAGGGTGCGATACATCTATTCAATAATCATAGAGTTCTGATTAAGCTTATCCCCGACAGGAGATAAGTACTTTTGCTCGATATCGATAACTAAGGGGAGTATCCCAATTTTTTCAATATACCGCTAAGGATTTAAACCCTTGGCTCATAGCACAAGTCGTCTTTATACGACTCAAAAAAATTAAGCAGTCTGCTTAAGCAGATTTTAGTTATGAGACTGCGATCGCGATCGCAGGCAGGTTTTTTGAATATTTGGGATGCTGCCGATAACTGAGTATATACAGCATGGAATCACATCAATAATTCCATGCATAATTTTCATGAAAAATATCTGGGGCTGCTACTAAACATAAACTTAATTTCAAGTATAAAATTTTTACAATGTTGACTCCTTTATCTGTCAGATCCATAGATCTGCCAATAGCTATTTACAAAATAGAAAATAGCGATGATCTAGCAAAATATATTCAGATTTGTAGTCGTGAGCAAATTTCCGGGCGGCTGGATTTTACTTTTTCAGGCAACCAAACAGCAATATGGAGTTTATTTTTTCACCAGGGTTGTTTAATTTGGAGCGCCGGTGAATTACATCCGTTGCGTCGTTGGAATCGACAACTACATCAACACTGTCCACATTTAGCTGCTGATTTGTGCCAACAAAAAACAGAGCGTCCTCAGAATTGGGATTATGGTTCTTTAGTAAATCAGGTAAAACAGGGAAAAATATCGCCAGGAAAACTAGCAGCAATTATCGGAGGAAACATATTAGAGATTCTGTTCGATATTATCCAGGCGGTACATTTACCCCGCCAAAATGGAGAAATGCAACTTGCTTACAGCAAATTTCCACAAGACCTAGTTGACTCAAAATTGCTTTCCCTCCAGCTTGATCAAGCTTGGCAACATGCATTCAAAGCTTGGACAATCTGGCAAAAAGCTGGTTTAGCCGGCTTCTCTCCTAATCTGGCTCCCGTGATTTGGGACAACGAAGGACTGCAACAACATACCTCACAGTCTGTTTACAAAAATCTGACCACGATGGCCAATGGCAATTGGACACTAAGAGATTTAGCTGCCAAGTTAAGACAACCCCTAGTACCCTTAACGCAGTCGATCATGCCTTATGTCAACCAAGGCATGATCGGATTAACCCACGTTGGAGACATCAACTTCTACGTTAAGCCCGTCACTGGCTCCCTAATTGCCTACATCGAAGATAGTCGATTTGATAGCGAGATGATGGGGCGTATTCTTGCCCCTGCTGGCTATCGATTTATTAATATTAGAGACTCCATACAAGCACTCCCAATGTTGCTAGAGCATAAACCTGATTTAATTTTTTTGGATTTACTTATGCCTGTAGCAAACGGCTATGAAGTGTGCGCTCAAATCCGCCGTATTTCATCATTTAAAAACATCCCGATAATTATTATTACCAGCAGTGATGGTATTGTTGATCGGGTGCGGGCAAAAATCGTTGGTTCTTCAGGGTTTTTAGCAAAGCCAATCGAGCCTGTAAAGGTGTTATCTGCTTTGCGGCAATATTTACCAGCTTCGCCTTTATCTGCTTAATAGGGATAACTAGGGGTGTAGGGGAATAGGGGTATAAGGGTGTAGGAGACTCCACCCTTAAATTAAGGGATGAGGTTTTAAACAAAAACACCGTGTTTTTCGCACTATGGATCTCAAAACACATCTTTTTGTTTTTTCTCCTTCAAAGGAGAGGCTTCTAACCAAGATTTGGAACTCATGTTTCCCTTACACCCCTATACCCTTAACCCCTTACCCCCGTCCCAAAGGGACTTGGTCACGTATCACAATAAAAATATGATCACGGTTCTTTTAGTTGAAGATAGTTTGACAGAAACGGAAGTACTGACTCATTATCTTAGGCAAGCTGGTCTATCAGTAGTCAGTGCCACAAATTGTGAAGAAGCTCGAATTAAGCTCAGTCAGCAAAAACCGGATCTGGTAATTGTCGATGTCATTTTACCTGGGCAGAGTGGCTTTGAACTTTGCCGTGAACTAAAGACTCATACTAGTACTTCCCAAATTCCGGTTGTGATTTGCTCGACAAAGGGAACAGAAGTTGACAAACTTTGGGGCGCGATGTTGGGGGCGGATGCTTATCTCCCCAAACCAGTAGATCAAAAAGAATTGACAAACACTGTCTTGCGCTTAACAACTGTGTAGGAGATGCAATGATGCAATCATCTGACTCACAGCTAATAGCAAGCAACAGCCTGGAAGCATTGATATTAGATCCACTTCCCCCTGACACTAGAGTGCGTCTACTCCGCTTCCCTTTAGGAATCCAAAACAGCGTGCTGTTACCTTTAGAGCAAATCGCCAAAATTATCCAAATCAATTTGGCAGAAATTCTGCCTATTCCGGATATGCCAGATTGCATCATCGGAATTTGCAACTGGCGGGGAGAAATGCTTTGGCTGTTGGATTTTAACAACTTTGTTGGTTATCCATCCCTATGGCAGTTGCAGCCAATTTCAACTGCCATAGCAGTCATAGTAGTGCAAATCAATCACCAATCACTTGGAATTGCAGTCCAACAAGTCAACGACATTGAATTACACGACTTAGAGCAACTGCAAGTAGTGCCATTTGGATTATTTCCACCTGATCTTATACCACTGATCCAAGGAATTCTACCTGGGTGCAGCGATGCTGTCTTAGACCTCCAAGCCATTATTCATTGCCCTCTATGGAAAAACCATCAGGAGAGAGAGCCTTAAATTCTCCAATTGCACGATTCATGAAGCAACTCATGAAAAGTGATACCCAAGACAACCAAGAAATTACCGAACAAACTGAAGATTTAACCCAGGATGTCAATTCACCACCCTTATATCAATTGGACGACGTTAATCAAAATGCAACTATGCAGAACTTAGAGCGATCAGAATCAAGATTCAACCCTGTTTTTTTTGGTAACTCATCATTCAGAAGTAGTGGCAGCAGTGATTTACCATCCCGGAGCCAAAATTCTCTCAGTCTGGATTGGTTGTTTACCATTGCCAACCAAATGCGCCAGACAGAAACAATTGATACTCTGTTCGCAACTGTAGTTACTCAAATCCAGCAATACTTGCAATTGGATAGAGTATTATTATACCGCATTCAGACCCAAAACCAAGGTATTGTCTTAGCAGAGTCGATGGTTAATGGCTATACACCCACCCTGAAGGAATCTTTACCGATAATTGCCTTTGGAGCCAACCAGCCAGAGGACTATCAGCAACAACCATTTATTGCAATTGACGATATTGCCAATACATCTCTGACTTCCTACCAAGGCCAACTGCTCAAACAGTTTCAGGTGCAAGCCAGCCTAAGCTTACCAATATTTGTGAGAGATAAATTATTTGGTTTGTTGGTAGTGCAACAATGTTCCCATCCCCGCCAATGGGAAGCCCAGGAAATCAGCCTACTCTACCAGATTGTGACGGAACTGAGGCTAAGTTTGCAGTCATTAATTTTTCGCAACGAACAGCAAGCATTAACCCGCGTCAGCGAAAAGACCCGCCAGACAATGGATTTGGAAAACATTTTCCAGACTACAACTAGGGAGCTACAGAAACTCTTCAACGTCGAGCGAGTTGCTATTTACAAGTTCCACTCAGACTATTTCGGAGATTTTGTCTTTGAGTCTAAACCTGTGAATTTACACTCAATAGTTGGTCAGACTTGGAAAGATACTTATCTTCAGCAGCATCAAGGTGGTCGATTTCGCGACAATCAACCCTACGTAGTAGATGATGTTAACCGTATTGTTGGTGGTAGTAGTTGTTATTTAGAAGCCTTTGAGAACTTCGATATTAAAGCTTGTGCGATCGCTCCGATTTTTGTTGGACAAGAACTTTGGGGTTTGCTCTGTGCTTATGAACACAGCGATTCTAGACACTGGCTAGAGGATGAAATTAAACTCCTGACTCAGTTTAGTAGTCATTTGGGAGTAGCTTTACAGCAGATAGAGTTGTTGGAAGAAAAGATTAAAACAGCAAAGTATAAACAGTCACTTCCCACTATCATCCAAAAGATGAACTCTGCCTCATACATAGACCGCACTTGCGAAATCGCCGTGCAAGAAGTGCGACAATTATTGGGTGTAGAGCGAGTCGCCATTTATAAATTTCGCCCAGACTATTTCGGTGACTTTATTTTTGAGTCCGAGTCTGGTGGCTGGCCCAAGCTGGTGGGTAGCGCTTGGGAAGACACCTATATCCAAGAACACCAGGGTGGCAGATTTCGCAACAACGAACCATATGTGATTAATAACGTCTACACTGCTGGTTTGACTGATTGCCATTTAACAACCTTAGAGTACTTTGGCGTTAAATCCTGCCTGATTGTTGCTATTAAACAGGGAGAAAAACTCTGGGGTTTATTAAGTGCATTTCAACACAGCAAATTTAAGCATTGGCTAGAAATTGATGTCACCTTGCTCAGTGGGATTGCTCAACAGTTAGGCGAAACTCTGCAAAATCGAGAATACATTTTACAGCTAGAGACACAAGCCACGCAGATGGCTAAAGCTGCTCAAATAGACCACGCAGTCGCCCAACTTATTCCTAAGATTCTCCAGTCCCAGAGCTTGAACACTATTTTTCGCATTACCAGCCAAGCAGTTAGGCTATTACTGAAATGCGATCGCGTCGCCATCTATCGTTATCATACCGATGGCAGTAGCGAGCTGGTTACAGAGTCAGTAATCAAAGGCTTGGATACTTGGCAACAGTCCCATACAGCAGCTGTCTTTGCAAACCCAGAAGATTTGCATCGCCACCGTGAAAGCTTAGTGGTGAATAATATTTATACTTCTGGTTATGCTCCAGATGCGATCGAAAATTTGGAAGCAATAGAAGTTAAAGCTTATGTAATCACACCTATTTTCAAAGGTAACAATCTCTGGGGTCTACTCGGCGTTTATCAAAGCAGTGAACCTCGTTCATGGTTAGATGTTGAAGTCAGAGCTTTGAAACAAATTTCCGTGCAGATAGATGTAGCAATGCGGCAAATAGACTACATCGAACAACTGCAAACTACATCAGAACAGTTGACCAAGACAGCTGAACGAGAACATTTAATTGCTAAGACAATTGATCGAATTCGCCAGTCCCTCGATTTACAGAAAACCTTTCAAACCACGGCGAGAGAAATCCGTAATTTCATGGAAGTTGACCGCGTTGCCCTCTTCAAATTTGACAGCGCATCTAACTACCGCGACGGAGAAACCATTGCCGAAGATGTCAGACCAGGTTATGTTTCAGCCTTAGCAGTCAAAGTCACAGATCATTGCTTCAGCAAACAGATGGCTGAACAATACAGAAAGGGACGCTTCTGTGTCATCGATGATATTTATCAAGCAGATATCCCGAATTGTTATATCGATGTTCTTTCTCAATTTCAGGTACGAGGTAACTTAGTTGTACCCTTACTTAAAGGGGAAGAACTTTGGGGATTATTTTGCATCCACCAGTGTAGCGGGCCTCGCCATTGGCAGGAAACAGATGTCGAATTTGTCAAACAAATTGCTGCTCAACTCAACATTGCTATCCAGCAAGGAGAGTATATAAAGCAACTGCAACAGCAATCACAGCAATTAGCGGAAGTTGCTTATCGAGACAAGAGTGTCAAAGAACAACTGCAACAGGAAGTGATTCAATTACTTACAGCAGTCCGACCTGCATTAGCAGGTAATCTCACCGTCCGCGCTCCTGTGACAGATACAGAGGTGGGTACTGTTGCTGATGCCTATAACAACACGATTAGCAGCTTACGGCAAATCGTCACCCAAATGCAAAGCGCTGCAAATCAGGTAACTCAAATCTCTCAAGGAAATGGCTCTGCGATTACTAAGCTTGCAGCTCAAGCCCAAGAGCAATTCCAAGCTCTCGAACAAGCCCTCGAACAAATTCAGATGATGGTTAGCTCGACCACAGCAGTAAAAATGAATGCTCAGGAAGTTGAAGCCGCAGTCCAACAAGCAAACCAGACTGTGATGGCAGGGGATGCAGCCATTGACCGCACTGTTGATGAGATGGAAGAGATCCGAGAAACAGTGATCGAAACCAACCAGCGACTGCTGCGCCTTTCCGAATCATCTCAGAAAATTTCCAAAGTCGTTAACTTGATCAGTGGGTTTACAACCCAAACTCAACTGCTAGCTTTGAATGCATCAATCGAAGCTACCCGCGCCGGAGAGTTTGGGCGTGGTTTTAGCGTCGTTGCTGACGAAGTGCGATCGCTCGCTCGTCAGTCTGCAAATGCAGCTACTGAAATTGAGGAACTCGTGCAGGAAATTCAACTGAATACAGTAGAAGTTTCTAGGGCCATGGAAATAGGTATTCAACAGGTAGCATCAGGAACTACTGTTGTGAATGAAGCTCGTCAGAATCTCAATGCGATCGTCAACGCCACAACTCAAATTAGCCAACGAGTCACGGGTATCACTCAGACAACCCAACAACAGACCCAGCAATGTCAATTAGTGACTCAAATCATGACAAAAGTTGCAGCCATTGCCAACAAAACCTCTAAAGATTCTCTAACAATTTCCGCATCTTTCAAAGAACTACTAGCAACAGCCCAAGACCTCCAATCCAAAAGCGAACAATTCAAAGTCAATTAAGTCAATGACTTTTGTTTAGTTGGTTGTTAGTCAATGGTCAAGTGTCAATGGTCATTGGTCATTGGTCATTGGGCATAATTAAGAAATTTTTGACTTTTGACTTACCCTTCGGGAAGTCGCTTGCGCGTCTATGACTTTTGACTTGTTTTGTCCCCAATCCCCCAGATAGTAAATCCAAATTCCAAAATTGCATGTCCCTAGACCCGACTATTCGTGAGCAAACGTATCCATACTTTCTGCAAGAAGCACCAGAACTTTTACAAGCTTTGGAACAAGGTTTGTTGAACCTGAGAGAAAATTGTGATATCAATCAAGTCAATGACTTGATGAGGGCTACCCACACTTTGAAAGGAGCAGCAACGAGCGTGGGATTAGAAACCATTGCCACGGTAGCTCATTCTTTAGAAGATATTTTTAAAGCCCTGTGTCAACCCAATGTGGTCATTGATCCAGAAGTTGAAGCCTTACTATTTGAGGGATTTGAATGTCTGCGACTCCCTTTAGTTGCTGAACTGACTGGTGGTTCGGTGAATCAGGCTGAAATTTTAGATCGAACTGCTGCTATCTTTGCCCGACTGCAAGAAAAATTAGGAGACTTTTTTGCTCAGGAAGCACACCTTCCGACCTCAGCCGAGTTAGGCTTCGATTTGACCCAATCCCTATTTGAAGTGGGCGTGACTCAGCGCTTAGAGCAAATTGCCACGATTTTAGACAATGGTCAGCCCGAAGAAATCGCCTCCCGATTGCGGACTCAAGCTGAAGTTTTCCTGGGTTTAGCTGAGTCTTTGAATCTATCGGGATTTGGAGCGATCGCCCAAACAGTACTTAGTGCTTTGGACAACCACCCCCACCAAGCAGTAGTCATCGCTGAACTTGCTCTCAAAGACTTACAAGCCGGACAAGCGGCGGTACTAGCAGGCGATCGCGTCCAAGGTGGTGAACCTTCGAGTGAGTTACAACAACTTGCTATGCAAACCACTGAGTCTGAGACACTTTTTTTGACCTCTGTCTCTGAAACCGACGATGAGCAAAAAATTCCCTCTATAGAAAGCATCTGGGGGCAACAGACAAGCCCAATTGAGCCAATTTTCAACCAACACTTAGAAGCATTTACACAATTAGAACCAGATGCGAACTGGGAGCAAGACCTCAGTCCCGTCTACAATTACCCTGAACCGAAGCAATCGATTAGTCCTATAAATCCTCTACCTGTCAAAGATCAAGTTTCACCATCTCCTACAGTCCGGGTGAGTGTTAAGCATCTAGACGAACTCAATTACTCGATTGGAGAATTAGTCACTAACCAAAATCACCAGTCGCTTCAGATCGAACAGCTACAAGCTAGCAATAAAACCCTTCTCAACCAAATAAAACAGCATCAAAAACTTCTCATTCAACTTCAAGACCAGTACAAGCGTCAGATGAGCTTGCTAGAGCGATCGCAAACTACTGCCAAATCCTCTAGCAAAAAAGCCCGCCAAGCCTCTAAGAATATCCGATCTTCAGGAATTGTGCCTACTCACTCTCATTCGTGGACACAAAAGCACAGTGACAGTGCTTACCTGATTCAGTCACTTCTAGATCATACGGTGCAACTAGCAGAAACTGCTGAAGCTATTGATCTGCTGAATCGATCCTCTCAGCAAACATCAGAAAAACAGCAGCAACTGCTGAACATCACTAAAGGTACCTTAATCGAAGCCCGGATGTTAACTCTAGGTGAGATATTTGGTCGCTTTCCCCAGATTCTGCAACAGCTAGAAACCCTCTACAATAAGCCGATCTCGTTGCAACTGTATGGAAATGAAGTTCTAGTCGATAAGGCTGTAGCAGAAAAGCTATTTGACCCCTTACTACACCTAGTACGCAATGCCTTTGATCATGGTATTGAACCTGTAACAGTGCGTCAACAGCGAGGTAAACCAGAAAAGGGTGAAATCACAATTTCCGCCTATCACCAAAGCAAATACCTGGTAATTGAAGTACAGGATGACGGAAATGGTTTAGATTTCGATCAGATCCGACAACGAGCAATAGAACGACAACTTATCTCTGTTGAAGAGGTAAATCATCTGAATCAGACTCAGCTGACTAATTTATTGTTTGAACCGGGTTTTTCCACAGCGTCCCAAGTCAATGACCTCTCTGGGCGTGGTATTGGACTTGATGTCGTGCGGAACCAGTTAAAATCTCTTCAGGGCGAAATCACAGTTAATTCTGAACTACATCAGGGTACGAAATTCATATTGCAGATTCCTTTAAGTTTGACGATCGCTCAGTTATTGATCTGTGGGGTTGGTTGCAGAAACTATGCTTTTGTTGATGATGCTGTTGAACAAATTCTGATTCCTACACCTAGTCAGATTCAAGAGCGCAATGGTAACAAATTTCTCCGATGGGGTAAGGAGATGGATCAAAAATTAGTGTCAATTTACTCACTTGCGAGTATTCTAAATTACAATTCTCCGACTTTTCCCCTTTCTTATCCCCCCACCCCTGCTCTCCCACACTCCATACTATTGATTCGTTGTCAAGATCAACTTTTGGGCTTAGAAGTCGAGCAACTCATTGGAGAGCAGGAATTGGTGATTCGTCCTTTGGGAGCAATGATTGCAGCACCTAATTATGTTCACGGTGCTAGTATTATGGCTGACGGTGAGTTGGCGTTGGTGATAGATGGGGGAATATTACTACAGAAAATTCTTGCGAAACAGCACGATGACCAAATTTCGAGAATTTGGGCAAAATCAGTACCCTCGTTGCTTCCACAAAGTTCTCAACAAGCACTGCTGTCTCAGTCTCATACTGTCATACCAGCACTCTCTGCTTCAGAGTCTGATCCCAAAGCAAGTGCAAGAATTTTGATCGTCGATGACTCATTAACTACACGCCAATCTGTAGCGATCGCTCTTCAAAAATCTGGCTACTGTGTATTTCAAGCACAGGATGGTCACAAAGGAATCGAGCAGTTTCAGCACCTCAGCGACATTCAACTGGTAATCTGTGATATCGAAATGCCTCGGATGAACGGATTTGAATTTCTCCGATCCCGTCAACAAATTCCTGGTTTAGCAGATATTTCCGTGTTAATCCTGTCATCTCAAAGTAGCGAAGAACACCGCTCGCTGGCTTTGCAATTAGGAGCTACTGCATACATGACCAAGCCCTATATGGAACAAAAACTATTAGCTATGGTGGCAAATCTGCTTGAGAAGGACGCATGAAAATTATCCAAAATCAGTCCCCAGCAGAAAAGTTTATTACTTTTACAGTGGCAGATTACTGCTTGGCGCTACCAATTAAAGCTGTATTAAAGGTTGTGACTTGTCCTGTTGGAGATAATCACAAACTCAGTAAAATGGGACTAATCCAGATTGGTCGCCACATAATTCGAGTTTTAGATTTGCATCAGTACTTAGGCATAGAAAGTGTACATCAATTACCACAAAGCCAATCTTTTTTACTAATTACGCCCATTTCTCAAGCAGAACTCTGCGGAATTCTCATATATGAACCACCCGATTTGATAGAGTTGTCCCTAGAAATGATGCAGCCACTATCACAGTCTTACTATCAGTCTGGTTTGCTGAAGATTGTTAGTCACGCTGTTGTCGTTGCACAAGAAAAAGCTACAAAAACTATTTTTTTATTAGACTTGCAATTAGCACTCCACCACACCAACTTTGCTGGGTGATGGGAGGTTTGTAGTGTAGACGCTCGTAAGAGCGGCTACTTACCCTACGGGAACCCCTTCGGGGAACAGAAGCCACTACTCTACGAGAAGCCGGACTTCGTCCGTCTACGTGTCTACCCGTAGGGTGGACTTTAGTCCTCTAGGAGCGCTGAAGCGCTCACTACGAACTCTATTATCAATATAAAATAGCAAGCGATCTCATGGATTAATAGCCTGTATAGACCATTCTTTTTGCTGATCATCGTAGCGATAGAGCCAGCGATTTTGTGGTTCACCACGCAATTCTAGATGGTCTACTTTGAATGGGTCTAGTAGTAGCAAACAAAAATTTGGTAATGGATGTACTGGATCAGGTTGTGGTAGAACAAAAGCTTTCTGATCCTCCATTTTCCTGGGTTTACCAGGATGAGGCCAAGCAAACTGTATACGTGCAGGATCACTCAGTTCTTGCCAAGTATTCATCCGGGCTTGTTGTAATATTGGGTCAAAATAATCACTTCTCACCAGAGTTAAACAGCCACTTATCCGAAATTGTTCGCGTGTGTTAGGAAAATACCAACAAACTTCTGCCCAAGGTTTTAGTAGGATTTGAGTAGCTTTTTCACTACGGTCATCAGTAATAAATTTGAGCTGATTGGTATCTTCTAAAAAGCCACGAAATACCACAGTCCGATTAGTAGGACGACCATCATCTTTAACTGTTGCGAGTTGTAAGTAACGAGCGTAAACAAGGCTGCGGTTGCGATGAAGAGCGCGAGCGATCGCACTTCGCCAAGGAGCAATAGACATAAGTTACAGCCCCAGATACTCCTGTATATATTGATTAACTAATTCCGGTCGTTCCTGCTGTACCCAGTGGCTACAGTTAGGAATATATTTAATTTGCAAATCTCTCACGTAAGCTTCTGTACCGTAAGTTAATTCTTTACCAAGTGCGGTATCGCTTTCACCCCAAATCATTAACGTTGGTACTTCTAAAATTCCCAAACTTTTATTAAACATTTGGTCTTGAAAAATATTGCGATAATAATTCAACATTGCTGTCAATGAACCGCGTTTAGCAGCAGCATTTTTATAAGCTTCAATATCAGATTTGCTAAAAGCATTTTTATCAACAGCCATACCTTGAAAAGCATTTTCAATCAGTTGATAATCCCATGATTGAATTAGGACTTCTGGTAGCCAAGGTAGTTGAAATAAAAACATGTAAGAGCTTTTGAGCAATTGAGCAGGTGTACGTAATCCTTCAGCTAACTTGGCTGGATGAGGAATATTTAGTACAACTAATCGCTCTACCATTTCTGGATAAGTATAGGCAAAACACCAAGCGATCGCACCACCCCAATCATGACCAACCAAAACACACTTTTCGTATCCTAATCCCTCAATCAAACCCTTAATATCTCGAATAAATTCATCCATTCTGTAAGCAGATTGCTCTTTGGGTTTGTCGCTGTCATTGTACCCACGCAAATCTACAGCCACGACTTTAAAATACTTCGCAAATTCAGGAATTTGATGCCGCCACGAATACCAAAATTCAGGAAAGCCATGCAACATCAACATCAATGCTCCTTCTCCCTGAGTCACATAATGCAGCTTAATTCCATTAGTAGTTATATAATCGTGTTGCCAATTAGCGTCTATCACAGGCATGACTCATTCGCCTCCATATAAATATTTATCGTTTGAGCTAATTACTATTTATTTCAATGAATTAATAGGAAATAAGTATTGTTTTAACGGGCGAAAACTAACTATATTTTCTAATTTTATATTTAAGATAACACAATTTATTTTATTTAGTAAATATCTAAATTAATAAAATAATTTTAATTGCTTACCTCCCTACTGGATGATTTTAGCTTCTTAGTAGTAGCCTTTGGGAAGCCACTTGACATCTACATTAAAAAGTAAAGAGATAATTTTCTCGCAACAAGTTAAATTCATAAATCAGTCTCTTGAAAATCTGCAATTCTCCTTAAGATGGATGAAAATCATAGCTTAACCTTGATAAAACCATAGCTATAATTATATTCAAACAACTATGACCCAGCAATTAATACACCATCCATCAACTTGGATTGAGCGCCTAGCTAGATTTGGTTATATATCCAAAGGAATAGTATACGCTGTTGTCGGATTTCTTGCATTGCAAGCAGCAGTCGGAAGCGGTGGAAAAACCACAAGTTCTCAGGGCGCACTTCAAGAAATAGTCAAACAGCCATTCGGTCAAATTTTACTAGCTTTAATAGCAATTGGCTTAATCGGATATGTGATTTGGCGTTTTGTAGAAGCGATAAAAGATCCAGAAAATAATGGAACAGATGCCAAAGGAATAGCAAAAAGAATTGGTTATGCAATTAACGGCTTTATTTATGCTGGTTTAGCTTTGACTGCTATCAAACTTGCTCTTGGCACTGGTGGAAATAGTAATAGTAACTCTACACAAGATTGGACAGCACGTATACTTTCTCAACCCTTTGGTCAATGGCTCATTGGAACTATTGGAGCATTGATCATTAGTCTAGGATTCTATCAGTTTTATCAAGCTTTTAGTAAACAAATTCGTAAAAAACTCAACATCACAGAATTGAGCAACACAGAACGTAAATGGGTAATGACTATTTGCAGATTTGGCGTAGCTGCGCGGGGTGTTGTATTCTGCATTATTGGCTGGTTTTTGATTCAAGCAGCAACCCAGTATGATCCAACTCAAGCAGGAGGTTTAGACCAAGCATTACAAACCCTAGCGCAACAGCCTTATGGACCTTGGCTTTTGGGTATCGTGTCATTAGGTTTGATTGCTTATGGCGTATATATGGTAGTGCAAGCACGCTATAGTCAGCTAGCAACAAATTAAATCAAAATTCTTTGTGTCTTGGTGTCTTAGTGGTTAAATATTTCTTCAACACCAAGGCACATAGATATGCTAGCGGCTTTCCGTAAGGTAGACACTAAGTATACTAAAAATATGGCAATTATTGAAATTCGAGGTGTTTGGCTGACTACTACTGATAGCAAGGTTCTGCATTCTCAGGAACGCATTGCAGAAGCGATGGATTTTCTCGCCGAGACAGGTTTTAATGTTGTCTTTCCAGTTGTTTGGGGTAAGGGAGCAACACTATATCCGAGTCAAGTAATGCAACAGACCTTCGGTACAGAAATTGATTCATCATTTTTGGGACGTGACTCGTTAGCAGAAGTAGTAACCGCCGCCCATCGAGTTGGTCTTAAAGTCATTCCTTGGTTTGAATATGGATTCGCTAGTTCCTACAAAATGAATGGCGGATCAATGTTAGCGAAAAAACCAGAATGGGCTGCACGTGATTGCAATGGTAATTTACTCAAGAAAAATGGCTTCGAGTGGTTGAATTCTCTCAACCCAGAAGTCCAAAATTTCATGTTGAGTTTAATCCTAGAAGTTGTACGAAATTACGAAGTTGATGGTATTCAAGGTGACGATCGCCTACCTGCATTACCTTGCGAAGGCGGTTATGACCAATTCACTGTAAAACTTTACAACCAGCAGTTTGGTAAAAATCCCCCACGAAATCCCAAAGATGATCAGTGGTTAAAGTGGCGTGCTGACATGCTGACAGAATTTCTGGCTCGTTTATATCAATCAGTCAAAGCAATAAATCCGAATTTAATAGTCTCAATGGCTCCTAGTATTCCTGGTTGGGGATTCCAAGAATATTTGCAAGATTCACAGACTTGGTTAGAACGAGGGCTAGTTGATATCTTGCATCCACAAATATATCGGCGTGATATTTTTAGTTATCGATGTACACTTGAGCAGTTAATCAACAAGCAATTATCGAGTAAAGAATTAGCAAGATTAGCACCAGGAATCTTAATGAAAATAGGTTCCTATCAAATCAGTGCTAAACAACTTTTACAGGTAATTGAATTTAATCGTAATTGCGGGATGGCAGGAGAAGTATTCTTTTTCTATGAAGGTTTGCGAGCAAATAATAATGCTCTGGCGGAGGTATTACGAAAAGGGCCTTATGCTCAATTAGCGACTTTCCCTACTGTTGCGGATTTAAATAGACCGAGTGCGGATAGAATAGAATTGTCTTCTATGTGGCAAAGATTACTGAGATTTTTTAAAGCTATTTTTTAGAGGCAATAGTTGTGGATTATCAATCGCAAGTTGATCAAAATATAGAGATTCTACGACAGGATTTACCGACATTATTTGAGAAAGATATTTCCTACGATATTTATACACAAAATATATATTTTCAAGACCCAGTTAATAAATTTAAAGGCAAAATAAATTACCGCATTATCTTCTGGACTTTACGTTTTCATGCTCGCTTATTTTTCAGCGAGATTTATTTTGACTTACATGATGTATCTCAGTCAGCCGAAGATATCATCCTCGCAACATGGACTGTGCGTGGTGTGTTACGTGTTCCCTGGAAAGCACAGATATTTTTCAATGGCTATTCTACCTATAAACTCAATCAAGATGCTTTAATTTACGAGCATATCGATACTTGGGATAGAAAACCTGGAGAAATTTTACAGCAGTTTTTTCGTAAAGGGAAAAATTAGAAGTCGTAGGTTTTTAGTCAGCACTAAAGCGCTTCAATAAGCACTAAAGTGCTTACTACGAACAGAAACGAAAAATTACTTCTGTTTTATCCGTAAGGAATGGGAGAGGACTGGTAGTTAGTATTATCACCATTGCTTATTCTCTATAAACAAATACAAGCTAACTTCCTGTCAATCAGGCTTGATTAATTATGCGAATTTCTTATGCTGCAATTTTTACTTTAGCCACTTTAGCCACTAGCAATGTGACTCAGCAAGCAACTGCTGCACCTACTAATGATTCCCCACAGAATCAAACAACTACAAATGTAGTAGTGCAAACAACCGAAGTCACCTCTACACAAACAAATGCGATCGCATCACCGGAAACAGTTACAGTTTCGCAGTTCTCCCAAAACAATAATTTAGTTGTGACAGCTACGGATGTACAAGTTGTTGGTGCGACACCAGAATTACAGCAGATCATTAGCAAGATAATTAAAACTCAAGTGGGCGGCGAAACTAGCCAAACTCAATTACAACAAGATGTAGCAGCAATTTTAGATACTGGTTTATTTGCTAATGTTAGCGTCAATAGCCAAAGTACCAAAGCGGGTTTAAATGTAGTTTATCAAGTGCAACCAATTATAGTGCGATCGCTCCAATTTCCTGGTGCAAAAGTCCTTAACTATCAAGAAGCTTTAAAACCATTTCAATCTCTAGTCGGTAAACCAATTAGTCCTGCTAACTTACAGCAAGCAGTCCAGCAAATCAATCAATGGTACGCTGACAACGGTGACAAAGTAGCGCGGGTGTTATCAATCACACCCAGTCGTGAAGGAATTTTGAGTGTCAATATCACAGATCCGGAAGATCGCGATCGCAAAATTACCCCTTTCGATGCTCAAGGTAATCCTTTATCTTTTAGTGGTACAGGCATTGACGACTTGACAACTGTATCTTTTAGTGCTGGCAAAGACAACCGGGATCATCCCACTAACCCAACTCAAGGATCTGTTTTACGTTTGCAAACAGAACAATCAATTTCCATCGGTAAGGGTGAAATTTCCATAAATCGCTTAGAGGCGAATTATAGTCGATTTGTGCCAATTAAATTATTTGATTCGCAACAGCCACAAGTATTTGCTGTCAACCTGCAAGCAGGAACTGTGATTGGTGATTCAGCGTCCCAGAAAAAATTTAATTTGGGCGGATCAAATTCTGTACGTGGTTATGATTCTGGTCAACTTGGTAATAGTCGGAGTTACGTATTAGCTTCCGCAGAATACCGCTTTCCTGTGTGGCAAAATTTCGGTGGCGTTTTGTTTGGTGACTTCGCCTCTAATTTAGGTTCTGGTGACACTGTACTAGGGAACCCAGCAGGAGTACATGGTAAACCAGGAATTGGTTTTGGTTACGGCGCAGGTATACGCTTCAATTCACCCTTGGGCTTACTTCGCGCCGACTACGGAATCAATGACCAAGGTGAAAGCAAATTTCACTTTGGTATCGGTCAGCGTTTTTGATCTTCTCAAATCAACCTACAACCAAACCATCCTGAACCCGAATAATCCTTTTTGTTTGCGCTGCGACATCTGTCTCGTGGGTGACAATCACAATCGTGATTCCTTGGTCATTTAATTCTGTCAGTAATTCCATCACTTCTTCAGAAGTCTTAGTGTCCAATGCTCCCGTTGGCTCATCTGCTAAAACCAAAGCAGGTCGATTTACCAAAGCACGCGCGATCGCTACTCGTTGCTGTTGTCCTCCAGAAAGTTGACTGGGACGGTTGAAAATCCGGTCTTCTAAACCAACTCTAGTCAAAGCTGCGATCGCTTTTTGACGGCGTGTTGACTTTGGTATATTAGCGTAAACCATCGGCAGCATAACATTTTCTAACGCCGTCGCCCGTGGTAACAAATTAAATTGTTGGAAAACAAAACCAATCCGTTGATTACGAATATACGCCAATTCATCATCACCAAAAGTCGTCAAATTTCTGCCTTCCAAAACATATTGTCCGCTTGTAGGGCGATCCAAACAGCCGATAATATTCATCAACGTCGATTTCCCAGAACCAGACATACCCATAATCGCGACATATTCCCCTTCCTCAATAGCCAGATTAATACCCTTGAGTACTGGCACATGCACATCCCCAAGTTGGTAAGCTTTAGTAATAGATTCCATCCAAATCATTTTTTTATAGTTGTTTGTTGGTGATTTAGGTTTAGAACTCGAAACTTCAAGCTAAGGTGTAACCCAAAAAAACAAGTCTTCTTAGTGTCTTAGTGTCTTGGTGTTTCAATGAAATTTATTTAAACACCAAGACACCAAGACACCAAGACACAAAGCAAAATTAACCCAGAACGGGGTTTTGAGGATTTATGCAAGAGGTCTATTTAGGTTTAGAACCCCAATCCCGATCCCTAATCACTCCTCAAAGCAGCAATCGGATCTAACTTAGCCGCGTTGCGTGCTGGTATGACTCCGGCTAATAACCCGACTGTAAACGAGAGTCCAAAGCCAGCGATGATTGATAAAGGAGAGATCACAAAAGGAAATTTGAAAATAGCAGCAGCAGCAGCAGCAATAATCACACCTCCTGCAATCCCAATACCTCCTCCCAAAGCAGATATGACGATCGCTTCCGTTAAAAATTGGTTGAGGATAGCAGAATTGGTTGCACCAAGTGCTTTACGAATCCCAATTTCTCGTGTGCGTTCAACGACGGAAACGAGCATAATATTTGCAATTCCAATCCCCCCAACAAATAAAGAAATACCAGCGATCGCTACCACCATAACAGTGAATAAACCTACAATGTTAGTAAAGGTGTTGGCGATATCAGCTTGGTTGGTAATCCGAAAATCATCTGTTTGTGGTGGAAAAATGTTGTGGCGCAGACGCAAAATATTAGTGACTTGAAACTGGGCTGCTTCTAATTGCTCTTCATTACTAGCTTTCAGCAAAATTCCATTTACAGAAACACCATTTAAAGCATTGTTGCCAACAAGTCTTGCTGACATACTGGTCAGAGGAATAAAAATTTGATCATCCCGATCCATTGGCCCTTGAGAACCTTTAGGTTCCATCACTCCAATTACTTCATAGGCTTCTCCTTGAATACGGATTTTTTCACCGATGGGATCGACACCTTCGCCAAATAGGGTTCTTTGGACTGTGGGGCCTAAAATAGCAACTTGCTTGGCGGTATCAAGTTCCTCTTGGTTAAAAAATCTCCCTGATTGCGGGTGAGTGTTTCTGACTTCTGGATAGTTTAAATCTGTGCCATAAATTGTCGTGGATGTGTTTTGTCCTGCGTAGACAACCTGGGCGCTGCGTTGTAAATAAGCACAAACAAGTTGAGCTGATGGTGCTTGTTTAGCGATCGCTTTTGCATCTTCCCAAGTCAAAGTACTACTAGAACCCAGCCCTTGGCGAACATTTCCGCTTCTAGCAGAACCAGCAAAAACTTGCAGAATATCTGTACCTAACGCCTGAATTTGTTGCTCAGTAGCCTTTTGTACACCCTGACCCACAGAAGTAATAGCAATTACTGAGGAAATCCCAATAATTACGCCCAGCATCGTTAACCCAGTGCGTAATTTGTTACTCCATAGAGCTTCTGTCGCCATTGACAATATTTCAGTCAGTGGCAATTGATAAGCACTTTTACCCTTATTAAAAGCCTTAAACATGCTTGTTATATTTAATACTGATTGAAATTGAAAATAAAAATAAATATCTAACTCTACATCGGCGGAGGATTTCCACCACCAGTATTTCTGCCACCACTATTTCTACCACCACCAGACATCCCCGGAAACATTCCTCTAGGTGTTGATTGGGGTCGTGAACCAGGAGGAAAACTCAGCAACACCCTCTCATTACCTTTCAAGCCAGATTTTACTTCGGTAAAGTTATTGACAGTGACACCAGTTTGAATGGGAGTAAACTTAGGTTTGTTATCTGCTCCAGCTACAAATACACCTGTAGCATTTTGTTGGCGTACCACAGCAGCAGTCGGTACAACGATCGCGTCTTGTAATTGACCTACTTGAAACTCTGTTTCTACATTCATCCCAGACCGTAATAAATTTTGCGAGTCTGAGGTAATAGTTATTTTCACTTCAAAACTAGTAACATTTTGCTCTACTGTGGCTTGGGCAGCAATTTGACTAACTCGACCCTCAAAGGTTTTACCTGGATAAGCATCTGCTGTAATTGTGACTTTTTGACCAAGACGGATTTGAGCAATATTAGTCTCAGCTATATTCGCGACAACTTGATTCGTAGAAGCCAAGGACAAAATTGAAGAAGACACTGCTGAGGAAACAGAACTGGCTGAGGTTGTAGGAGTCACAAAAGCACCAGGGTCAGCATACTTCTTAGTAACAACAGCATCAAAAGGTGATTTGATAATCGTGTCATTAATTTGGGCTTGGATATTTTGCAGCGAACCACGAGCAGAAGTGACTGCGGCACGGGCGGCGTTAATATCTTCTTGGCGTGACCCTGCTTTTAATAATGCCAAAGCCTCTTGTCTTTGCTTCACCACAGCTTGTAATTGCTGAATATCTTCGGGACGCGATCCTGCTTTTTGCAACGCCAAAGCCTGTTGGGCTTCATTGACTTGGGCTTGGGCGCTGTCACGATCTGCACGTTTTTGATTTACAGTTTGCAGAGAAATAGCGCCATCCGTGTAGAGTTTCTGATTGCGGCGCAGGTCATCGTCTGCCTTACTCAAAGTAGCTTGAGCCTGTTTTAAACGTGCCTCTGCTTGGGCAATATCTTGAGTGCGATTACCTGCTTGAGCTTTACGTAGATTCGCTAGTGCTTCATCTAGTTGGGCTTGTGATTGCCCAATATCCTGGGGACGATTACCTGCTTCTGCCTTCTGTAGATTTGCCTGGACTTGTGCCAATTGTCCTTGGGCTTGGATGAGTTGTCCTTGGAGATTTGAGTCATCCATGTAAGCAAGTATTTGCCCCTGTTTGACTGTATCTCCTTCCTTCACTAAAAGTTTTTTCAGTAAGCCTGAGTTTTTAGGACTGATGTTGATTGATCGTTCCGGTTTTACGGTTCCATTTGCAGAAACCTTGATTGGTAAAGTTTGCCTTTCTACAGGAAGTGTAAAAGTTTTGCGTCTAGCTTCCTGAGTCGGAACAACAACTAGTTGGCGATAAACTAAGAAACTAATAGCACCTATTAGTAAGAGAATGGCTAGCCACGGAAACCAAGCAACTTTGACTTTTTTTTTGATATTTGGCAGCGATAGTAAGGAATCTACAGGCTTAGATGTATTAGAAGCCATTTCTATAATTTTTTGTGTAAAAAGAAGAGGGAACGGGGGAGACAAGGGGGACAAGGAGGACAAGGGGGACAAGGGGGCCAAGGGGGACAAGGGGGCAATATTTCTGGCGTTGTCTTCCCCACTTCGCACACTTTCCGATCCTTTCCTTGTTCCCTCTGAGTGTTGACTAGTAATTGGGAAACGGTTCAAGGGTAAATCAAGAAGGGAAAAAGTAAAGGGTTAAGCGATAAAAGTTTTAAATTTGAGATTTATCTCTTTTTCTCATTTTCCCTTACACTTGCCTCATTGTTTCCCCTTGGCCCGGCTTCTGCAAGAAGGATAATAAATTTATCGTATAAATTGCTTACAGCAATTACATGGTGCAAAGGTCACAAATTAGTACGTGACCAAAGTCATGGATGGGCTTAAGAGCCGTCTTTCGCTGACGAGTCTTTGATACTCAGCATTGTTTGTCTATTCCCCGTTCCCCGATCCTTTTTTTGTAAACTTTTATTGCACACACACGAGCGGAGATCGTTTAAGCTATCTGAAAGATTCATTCATCGTGGCAGAGAGGCGGTAGTGTGCCGAAACGGATTGGTTTAATTTCTCTGATTGTTGTCTGTAGTTTGTGGAGTATGCCTAAAGCTGCTCATGCACAGGCATTAATACCTCATACATTGCAACTCGATACAGCCAAACTGGAACAGCAAGGGTTGGGTTTAGCACAAGAAGCAGCACAACTAGCGCAGTTTCAACAATACGAAATGGCTATGCCTAGAGCGCGGCTAGCATCTCAATTAGCTCCTAAAAGTGATAAAGTTTGGTTTCTCTTAGGCGGTTTATATTTACAAACCAAAGAATTAGATCCTGCGATCGCAGCTTTAAAAAAAGCCCAGTCTCTGAATCCAAAAAATGGTGATGTTCTGTTTGCTTTGGGTTCAGCCAACTTTCAACAAAAAAAATACGATGTTGCTGTTGATTATTTTCAGCAGGGTCTAAAGTTAAAACCCAATGACCCAGAGGGGTTATTTGATTTGGGTAATGCCTACTATATGCAGCGTCGATACCCAGATGCGATCGCCCAGTACAATCAAGCAGTCTCCCAAGATAAAAAATTCTGGCCTGCAATTAACAATATTGGTTTAATTAAGTACGAACAAGGTGATGTCGCAGGAGCTATCCAGCAATGGCAATCTGCTGTCACAATTGAAAAGCAAGCCGCAGAACCTTTATTGGCTCTAGCTGTAGCACTTTACAATAAAGGCGAACGGCAAAAAGGTCTAGCGATGGGTGAAACAGCACTCCGTGTTGATGACCGTTATGGTGATATCGATTTTCTCAAAGAAAATCTCTGGGGCGATCGCTTACTTGCGGATACCAAAAAATTCTTAGAATTACCCCGCATTCAAGCAGCCTTACAGCAAAGGGGGGAAAATACAACTCCCACACCACAGCCGATGCAGTAGGGATTGGGGATCAGTTAATAGTTAACTGTTACCAGTTTAATTTGATAACTGATAACTGATAACTGATTTGCCTTCCCCTACCACTTGCCCAAAAGTGCTATCTAATAGTACATATATATTAAATAGTCAAAAAAGCGGTAGCCCAATAGACTAAATGGGCAACCGTTTTAGTTCAAGGGGTGTATCATTACGAATTATCTTTAGGCAGTAGTGCGATGATCTGATCAACAAAAAGTTGATGATCAACAACAGGCTTAGAGATGTAACCATCAGCACCGCTTTGCTTGAGAAAATTTTCGCGATCGCCCTCCATTGCGTGTGCTGTCACGAGAATAATTGGTAAAGTAGCAGTTTGCGGATCGGATTTTAGCAGTTGTGTAATTTTGATCCCATCAACGGACTTACCTTGGTAAACACTTCTTGAAAGAGAAACATCCATTAAAATAATGTCTGCTTCTCCCGCTTGGGCAATTCTCATTACCTCTTCCACATTTTCAGTATGTTTTACTTCCAGTCCACCGCGTTTGGTCAAAATTTTAGAAAAAACGCGAGCATTAATCAGATCATCTTCGACAATCAAAACAGTTTTCATGAGAATTTGACTTTTAGAGGTGAGGGGATAACAGAAATTTTAGATTTTGGATTACTCTACCCCTGCGGGGAACACTACGTGAACGAGAAGCCGCTATCGCGTCTATGGATTTTGGATTATTAACTTGGATTTTATCCCCATCCATGATTAAAGTGGATACCTTTTGAGCAATCTAAAATACTAAAATCGGGAATCCAAAATCGTATGTATCTCCTTCTGAGTAATCAATGTGTATCCCGGATATCAAGGATAATACTACTGCTTTTGATCGTATAACTATCAAGATTTTGTAATGATGAGCATTACATCCGCTATGCTGTGGTTGCTGTAATGTTCAGTAACGGCATATTTTGTGTAGTGAAAACTTAGGAACAAACTCATGGCAAAACAGTTAAACCTTCTCTCTACGGGACAGGTCATCACCACGGCCTTGCATACCGAAATGCAACGGTCTTACCTTGAATATGCCATGAGTGTGATAGTCGGGCGGGCCTTACCAGATGTGCGTGATGGTTTAAAACCAGTACATCGACGGATTTTATACGCGATGCATGAACTGGGTCTCACACCTGATCGCCCTTATCGGAAATGCGCTCGTGTCGTGGGAGACGTCTTAGGTAAATACCACCCCCATGGGGATCAAGCTGTTTATGATGCTTTGGTGAGGTTGGTACAGGAATTTACCAGCCGCTATCCCTTACTGGCAGGACATGGTAACTTCGGCAGTGTAGATAATGACCCAGCAGCAGCGATGCGCTACACAGAAACGCGCCTTGCATCAATTAGCTACGAGGGGATGCTTGCCGAAATTGGCGAAGAAACGGTGGAATTTGCTGGTAACTTCGATAATTCTCAGCAAGAGCCGACTGTGCTACCAGCACAGTTACCGTTTTTGTTGCTTAATGGTTGTGCTGGTATTGCTGTGGGTATGGCAACAAATATCCCACCGCATAATTTAGGGGAAGTAGTGGATGGGTTAATTGCTTTAATTGATAACCCTGATTTATCGGATGACAAATTATTTGAGTTAATTCCTGGGCCTGATTTTCCGACAGGTGGGGAAATTGTTGGTGATGCAGGAATCCGCGAGGCTTATACCACGGGTAAAGGCGGTATTGTGCTGCGGGGAGTGGTGCAGATTGAGGAAGTCGTTGGCGGGCGAGGAAACAAACGGCGAACAGCTATTGTGGTGACAGAATTACCTTTTCAGGTTAACAAAGCAGGTTGGATTGAAAAAGTTGCAGACCTAGTAAATCAAGGTCGCTTGCAGGGAATTGCTGATATCCGGGATGAAAGCGATCGCCAGGGAATGCGTGTAGTCATTGAACTCAAACGCGATACCAACCCCCAAGAGCTTCTCCAGCAACTTTATCACCAAACCGCGTTGCAAACGAATTTTGGGGCGATTTTATTGGCTTTAGTAGATGGACAACCGCGCCAGCTATCTTTACGCCAATTGTTGCAAGAGTTTTTACATTTCCGCGAACAGACGCTTTCACGTCGCTACACTTACGAGTTAACTAAAGCGGAAAATCGTTCGCATTTGTTAGAAGGTTTATTGAAAGCCTTGTCTCGCCTTGATGAGGTCATTGAGATTTTGCGAAGAGCTGCTGATGGTAGTACTGCGAAAATCAACTTGCAAAGTCACCTAGATTTGACTGAGGTACAAGCAGATGCAATTTTAGCAATGCCACTCAGACGCCTGACAAGCTTGGAACAACAGAATTTACAGAAAGAATACGAGCAGTTACAAGAGGAAATTACAACGTTACGAAAATTACTGGGTGATCGTCGGGAATTACTCAAAAGCCTGAAAAAAGACTTACGTACCCAGAAGCGCAAATATGGTGATGAACGTCGCACCAAAATCATCAGTGTGAGTGAGCTACGCCAAAAAGCCACGGAAACGCGGGGACGCCAGGATAGGGCGACAGAGGAAGAAAATCCCAAATTGAGCATCCAAAATCTCAAACCTGAACAACCTGTTGAAGAAGTGGTTTTAGAATTGACCCAACGGGGATATGTGCGTCGCATTCAGCCGAATGGGAAAAAGTCGAAGGTTGATAATGGTATGGCTGATAATGACTTTGTCATGCAAACAGCCTTGACTGATACAGAGAAAGATTTGCTGGTACTAACTAGCAATGGCAAAGTTTATCCGGTGAAAGTAGGAGATATTCCTCCGACCACTGGGCGATCGCCACGAGGAACACCATTAATCACCTTGCTGACGAATACTGCTCAAGAAGCTTCTGAAGCTGTTGTCAGCCGCTTTTTGCTCCCGGAAAAGGCGGAAGATGGCGAGATGATTTTGTTGACGAAGCAAGGAAGGATCAAGCGCCTATCTTTGACAGAATTTACTAGTTTGACACGTCGCGGTATTACTATTTTGAAGCTCAAAGACGATGATGAATTATTATTAACTCAATTCACCACTACAGGAAAACAAATAATTCTAGCTAGTTCTGGTGGACGATTACTACGGTTTAAAGTTAACGACGAACAGCTACCTATTATGGGTCGTACCGCGATGGGTCTACAAGCTATGCGCCTGCGTCAGCGAGAAACTATGGTTGGTGGTGTTACCTTTAATACTGAAGAAAATATTTTGCTGGTAACGCAACTAGGATATGCTAAACGTCTGACAACTAGTGGTTTGCGATTAGCTAATCGGGGTGATATTGGTACTCAAACTTTCAAATTTGCCAATAAGACCGATTACTTAGCAGGTATGCTATTAGCCAAACCAGGATCTGAGGTGGCGTTAGTAACTAATCATCAAAGGGTGGTGCGTCTGCAAGTAGACACAGTAACAAATTTGCCTAAAGATTCCACAGGTGAAAGTGTATTCCAACTCAACAGAGATGAAAAAATTATCACTGTTGCAGAATTGGTTTAGGGTATACCTTTTGCAGAAGTCGGGACAAGGGGATTGGGGAAGGTGGGGCCCACCTTCCCCGATCCCTAATTACTATGTTTGGAATAAGTTATTACATCGTATAGATATCATAAGTCAATGTAATAGAGCAAACACTCATAAAAGTTGCATTTCTTAAAATAGTTGTTATATTAGTTAACAAAGGCTAATAAACCTTTATAAATTCAGTTTGGAGTGCCAATCATGCAAGATACAACAAAAATCACAGCTCCTGTAGCGGAAGATCGTAACTCTTGGCGTTGGGGCTTTACTCCTCAAGCAGAAATTTGGAACGGTCGCTTGGCGATGATCGGCTTTTTAGCTGCTGCTCTGATTGAATTATTTTCTGGTCAAGGCTTTTTACACTTCTGGGGCATTCTGTAAATTTTAAAACCAGAAGTTTTTATAGGACATCACTAGATAGATAGATAAATTAAAACCTGGGGTGAACTAACACTCCCAGGTTTCTTATTTTTTGCCATTAGTTATTGGTCAATTGTTATTTGTGCAAGGCTGATGACCAATGACTAATGATTATCGGATATACTCTTTGAGAACGCTGTTACGGTTGGGGTGGCGTAATTTACGAAGTGCTTTCGCTTCAATTTGCCGAATACGTTCGCGGGTGACATTGAAAATTTGTCCAATTTCTTCCAGAGTCTTCATCCGGCCATCGTCTAAACCATAGCGCAGTCGCAGAACATCGCGTTCACGGGGACTGAGACTATCAAGGACTTTTTCTAAGTCTTCGCGCAGGAGGTTCTTAGAAACTTGGTCTTCTGGAGTTTCGCCGTCAGATTCAATAAAATCGCCGAGTCGAGAATCTTCTTCTTTACCGATGGGTGTTTCCAAAGAGATTGGTAGCTGGGCTGATTTAGCAATAAATCTCAGCTTCTCAATGGTCATCTCCATTCTTGTAGCAATTTCTTCCTCAGTTGGTTTACGGCCCATTTCTTGAGAAAGCAGCTTGGTAGTCTTTTTGATGCGAGAGATGGTTTCGTAGAGGTGGACAGGTAAGCGAATTGTCCGGGATTGATCAGCGATCGCTCTGGTGATCGCCTGACGAATCCACCACGTAGCATATGTAGAAAACTTATAACCTTTTTCGTGGTCAAACTTTTCAGCAGCACGAATCAAACCGAGGCTACCTTCCTGAATCAAATCTTGGAAAGACAAACCGCGATTCATGTATTTCTTAGCAATTGAAACTACAAGACGCAGGTTAGATTGTACCATTTTGTCTTTCGCCCGACGACCCACATGCAGGCGATGACGGAATTGTGGTAAGGGTATTTGTACTGCTTCTGCCCATTCGCTGTATTGAGGTTCGCGTTCCAACTGCTGTTGTAGGCGATCGCGAACTCGCTCTAATTCTAGTAAATCTGCAATCTTACGTGCCAATTCAATTTCTTCGTCAGCTCGAAGCAGGCGAATTCGCCCTATTTCTTGCAGGTAAAGACGAATCGAATCCTCGGTATAGTGCTTTTTCTTGCTTTGTGACCGACGACGCGATTTTGCGGCTTTCCCAGACTTTGCGTCGTCCTCATCAGACTGAGGCTCTAAAAATTCTTCGTCGAGATCGCCATCATCATTGATCAGCAAGTCCTCTTCGTCTTCCAATAAGAGTTCTTCTAACTCAAGTTCAGGCTGATTAATTTCAATTTCTAGGTCAGGCTGATAATCAATGGTATCGAGTACGTTGTTAGCCTGGTTCATGCCGCGTTCCTCATGCTCCTTGCAGAATCAATTACTCAAGATGTTATAACCACTCTTAATATTAGTGAGGTATATTGCCTTTTGATTAAGAGGGTTTTTAGCTAATTTGGCTGATAGATTATGTTCGGAACTTTTACCTTTTGTTGAGACAACAGTGGTATGGCTCTCCAATACAAGTAGTAAGTTCTAAACTCTGTATTTGTTTCTACCACAGCATTACTCCCAAAGGTAAATTTCCTCATTCCTAGTAAACTTTATATGTGTCGCCGGGCAACACAAGTGTTTACTGAACTGGTCTAAAAAAGACTCATGTTGCTAAAAAAATTTACCACTCCATACAAAAAAATTATGACTGTTGGAAGATTTTTTTTGAAAAGACTGTTCCGATTGTAGCCTGTTTCACAGAAATTGCACTCTCTTTATGTGGCATTCATGAACTAATTGAGTTAGGTAAAGCGAGGTGATGTAAAGCCTGTTTTACCAAAAAGACGTTGAAAATGACACCCATACACTGGAACTTTCCATAAAACTTTTTGGAATTTTCGTAACATCACCATTACCTTAAAAATTAAGTAAACCCACTTGTATCAGATTCAATGTGTAACCGACAACATTTATAGAAACAGTAAACTTTTGGTTAATTCAATTTAAACGCTAAAGTGCATTCATTTTTACACTTCCTTCATAAATTACTCATTTGGGATTTACATTTGTCTTTTAGTAACAGCCACTCTCATGCTTGTTAGAGTAGGCATGAGACCACAGACTCAATTCCCAATTTAGAGTCATGGCGCTTTCATGAAAGCATTTGACCTGTCGAGGAGCCAAATAACCTAACTGAGGAGTTGAGGCTTTGGCAGAATCAGCCGAAAGACCGAAGATTTCTAGATATGGCTAATTCGATCTTAATCACAGGTTAGCGCATTATTAAAAATTCAACCCTTTGCAACTTGACAAACTCTTTTTATTGTATACACCGATATTTTAATCAATTCAGAAAAGATTTGACAGTAAGACTAACGATATTAGCTCACGCAGAACAAAATTGCATAGTACGAATGCGAATTATACAGTCGTAGATTCTCTGATGATAGGTATCAATATTGAAAATGTCTATTAGCATGATGTTACGCCAACTGTCAGGACAATAAATTTCAGTCTGTAACTCAAAGCAAAAACCGTATCGTTTGAGTCAAGGTATCGAAACACGTGTGGTTCGTTATATCCTTGAGCTTAATCAACACAACAAAACCTTTTGCTGAGTTAACTCAAAGGCGTAGATCCTAATAACCATATACGTTGTTACTCTAACCAAAGTTGTAGCTTATAAGACGCGTTTTGACTATCCAAATCTTGATGATTTTCTTAAATTTTCGTATATTTTGGGCGATCGCTTTGACGATTTGTCAGATAAACACGTAAATCTTGTGAACTATAAGCTTGTATCACTTCTGTCTCAACACTCCGGGAGGTATGTTGAGTACAACTTATCCTGCAAAAAATTTTTAACAAGATAGTGACGTCTGTGATTTAAAAATTTGATATTAAAACCACTTTTCAAAAAACAATCTTTATTTGTTGTTTTACACAATTGTTAAAATATGTTGAATTTTTCTAATATATAGCAAATTGAATTAAATAGATTAGAAATATAGGAATCCGAGAGAACGGGGAACGGGAATTGGGAATTGGGCATGAATCAGTGAGCAGTGAGTAGTGATCAAATTAAACTGTTAACTGTTAACAGTTAACTGTTAACTGTTAACTGTTAACTGATAACTGATAACTGATAACTGATAACTGATAACTGATAACTGATAACTGATAACTGAGAAGTTGTCCACGCCACGTGCTACAACGCTCTTGACTCGACGCCAGGTACTACAACGGGACGCCAGTCGCTACAACGGAGGAGCCACTGCGGTGGACGGGTTCCCCGGCATAAAGCAGGTGGCGTGGAACCTCCGCAACGCGCTGGCTCGGAAACCCCCGCAACGTACTGGCTCCCCTACACCCCTTTTTCCCAAACCTTAACACCAAGCGTATTGAATGATAACTCTCTTTCATATCACTTGTAACGAAATGAAAGTGGGGTGAATGTTACCATATTTAAAATTTTTCTTACTCAAAGCAAAACTGCGATCGCTCACTCTTGTCTACTAGTCCTAACCAAGAAAATCTTAAACTACCCACTTTCATTCCTTCTACTCTTCACTGGTCAACTCAATAATTTCTCATGCAAGCAACCATCAATCACTCTAATAGCTAACAAATCCCACAGCTAGCTCACCGCTTGCAAAGCAAAAGACATGGTAAAGGAATGAAGACTATCTTCTGTTAACCTGGATTTAATTTTTATACGCCTGTAGCAAAATAGTTAACTTAACAGAAAAAAATACCTCAAAATATTGTTAACAATTGTAAAATTCATGTCTTTAAGACTAGAAACATGATTTTTATCTAGTTAAACTAACAAAAAGAGTGGTGTGCTGCTACTAATTAAAAAAGGTATGGTTCTCTAGTCTAGATGATCCCTGTTCAACTAACTCTGAAAAATTTCCTCAGTTACCGTGATGCAACTTTGGATTTTCGCGGTTTGCATACGGCATGTATTTGTGGGGCTAATGGCGCTGGTAAATCTTCTTTGTTGGAAGCGATCACCTGGTCTATTTGGGGGGAAAGCAGAGCCAATACTGAAGATGATGTTGTCCACACTGGCGAAAAAGAAGTTCAAGTAGATTTCATTTTTAGAACCAGCCAACAGCAAACCTATCGAGTAATTCGTACCCGCGCTCGTGGTGGAAGTAGTGTTTTGGAATTTCAAATCGAAACACCAAACGGGTTTCGCTCATTGAGTGGAAAAGGAGTAAGGGCAACTCAAGATGCAATTTTGCAGCATATTAAGCTAGATTACGATACTTTTATTAACTCTGCTTACCTGCGTCAAGGTCGAGCAGATGAATTCATGCTCAAGCGTCCGAGCGAACGCAAAGAAATATTAGCGGAATTATTAAAGCTTAATCAATATGATGAATTAGAAGAACGGGCAAAAGATTTATCGCGTCAGTTTAAAGCCAAAGCCGAAGAGTTAGAACGCTCTTTGGAATCGATGAAAACTCAACTGCAACAACGGGAGGCGATCGCAACTCAACGACTCACCTTAGAAAACGAACACAATCAACTCCAGCAAGTACAAGCTTTTGAAAATATCAAATTACAAAGTTTGCAAGTTGTCCAGCACCAACGGCAGAATTGGGAAGAACAACTAAATTTTGTCAGACAGCAATATCAAAACTTAACTCAAGATTGCGATCGCCTCGAACACGAACGAGAACGAATTGCAACTCAGCTATCTTCATTAGAAGAATTATTAGCTCAAGAAGCGGAAATCACCACCGGATACAGTCGATACCAAAATCTGCAAGCTCAAGAAGAAGCCACAAGTACCAAATTTGCAGAATACACCCGCGCTCAAACCACCCGTCAACAAAAGCAACAGCAGCTTACCAAACAAATTAACGAAATCGAACGACAACTGCAACAAGCGCAAGCGCAATTAGAAGCATTGCGTCAGCAAGAGGCAGAAATTCAACAAACTCTCAATAAATCAAGTGAAGTCGAAGCAGCTTTGTCTAAATTGGCGATCGCGCGTCAACGTCTAGCTCAATTAGATGAATTGCAACTACAAGTTTCTCCCTTACTGCAACAACGAGCAACTTTACAAAGTCAAATCCTGCGGGTACAAGCGGGATTGGTAGCGCGATTAGAACAAATAGAAGCCACAGAAAATCAATTACAATCTCAGCAGCGACGCCAACCGCAACTGCAACAAGCGGTGATGGAAGTCGCAATCCAAATTGAAGAATTGGAGAAAAAGCGAGTTTATCTGCAACGAGTTCAGGAAAAAGGACAAGAACGGCGTAATTTTATTGAACGATTGCAAGCTCATCAACGCGATTATGAAAGATTATTGGGAGAACTAGAGCAAAAAATCCAAATGCTGCAAACTCCCAACGCCATTTGTCCTTTGTGCGAAAGAGGTTTAGATGAACATCACTGGAATAGAGTTGTAGATAAAACCAAATCTGAGTATAAAGATACAGAAGGGCAATTGTGGGTAGTCCGAGAACAAATGGCTGTCTCCGATAGAGAAATTCAGGTACTCAGACAGGAATATCGAGATATATCTCAACAATTGTCTCCCTATGACACCTTAAGGGAACAAAGAGGACAACTAGCAGCTAAGTTACAAGCAACAAGCGATGTTGAACAACAATTACAACATATTGCGGCTCAAAAACACCAACTAGAGCGATCGCTTCAACTAGGCGAATATGCACCCGACAAACAAGCCGAACTCCAAGAGTTAGAAAATTATCTGCAACAACTCAACTATAATGAGCAAGACCACGCCCTAGCTCGCAGTGAAGTAGAACGCTGGCGTTGGGCAGAAATTAAACAAGGACAGATTAGAGACGCTACCAAGCGCCAAGCCCAAATAGAAGCGAAAAAACCAGAACTGCAAACACAGATTGACCACTTGCAAGCAAGAATCAAGCAAGAAGCGATTGATTCTGAATGTGCTAGAGAAATCGCCGTCTTAGATCATTTCATTGCCGAACTTGGTTATGATACTGAACAGCATAATAACCTCCGTGTTGCGGTACGCAAAGCCCAAGGTTGGCAATTTCGCCACCAACAACTACAAGCAGCACAACAACAGTATCCGCAATTAAAAACTAGAGCGCAAGAATTAGAAGTAGCTTTACAAGCAAGATGGGCAGAACGGCAAAGACTCAAAAGCCAAATAGAAAGTATTATTAGTCAACTTGAGCAAACAGGCAATCCTCTAGCCCAAATTCAAGCCTTGGAGCAACAGTTAGCAATCCGGCGTCGCCAACTTGACGAACAAATCACCCAGTTGGGGCGCTTAGAACAAATGGCGCACCAGCTCGATATGCTGCAAACTCAATATGAGCAACAGCAGCAACAACAGCAACAAGCCAAAGAGGAATACCGTGTTTATCAGGAATTAGCCCAAGCTTTTGGTAAAAATGGTATCCAAACACTGATGATTGAAAACGTCCTGCCGCAACTAGAAGCAGAAACAAATCAGCTACTTTCCCGCCTGAGTGCGAATCAGTTACATGTACAATTTGTGACACAGAAAGCTGGACGTAACGGTAAATCTACGAAGAAAAATAGCAAGTTAATTGATACTTTAGATATCTTGATTGCCGATGCTAGGGGTACGAGAGCCTATGAAACTTACTCTGGTGGGGAGGCGTTTAGAATTAACTTTGCGATTCGTCTAGCTTTGGCGAAATTACTTGCACAACGCGCCGGCGCTGCTTTGCAAATGCTGATTGTCGATGAAGGCTTTGGTACACAGGATACAGAAGGATGCGATCGCTTGATTGCAGCAATTAATGCGATCGCCCCGGATTTTGCTTGTATTCTCACAGTAACGCATATGCCACACCTGAAGGAAGCTTTTCAAGCCCGGATTGAAGTGAATAAGAGTCAGCAAGGTTCACACTTGCGTTTGATGGTTTAATAGTTCCACCTGGTAATCGTTTAGAAAAACTAGTTGGTGACAGGAAAGGGCAGTACAGTATTCGTATTAACGATCAATGGCGAATCTGCTTTGTTTGGACGGATGAGAACAATGCTTCGGACGTTGAAATTGTAGATTACCACTGACGCAAGTCAATAATTATGAATAACACCCGTCTGTCAAATATTCACCCTGGGGAAATCCTACAACTAGAATTTTTAGAGCCACTAGAGATCACACCTTATCGATTAAGCAAAGATATAGGTGTAACTCAGACACGAATTAGTGAAATTTTATCTGGAAAACGCAGTATTACAGCAGATACAGCGTTGCGTTTATCTCGCTATTTTGGTAACAGCGCTCAGTTTTGGTTGAATTTACAAACGCAATACGATATACGTCAAGCTCTTGAAGAAAATGCAGAAGTTTACAATCAAATACCTAAACTTCCGTTGAATGATGTAGCCTGAGTTTGTCAACGCCTGAATTGGATTCGATCTTGATGATCCTGAAAGTGAAGTAGAAGCTATCTTAAGAGAAAAGTTGAATAAATCTGAATTTTGAAGCAATTATGACTGAGTTACTTGAACAAGCGATCGCCAAGTTGAAAACACTTCCTGCGAATGAACAGGATGCGATCGCGGCAATGATTTTGTCAGAACTCGAAGATGAAGTAAAATGGGATGCCTCATTTGCCAAGTCTCAAGATGTTCTTGCTCAACTAGCAGCCGAAGCAATGGCTGAGTATCGTGCAGGTAAAACCCAAGAATTAGATCCAGAAACATTGTGAAGTCGCGTACTACTGCTCAGTTCCGCAAAGCGTTTGCTGATCTCCCTGAGCAAGTTCAGGAGCAAACACGTCAAGCGTATCGCCAATTTAAGCAAGATCCTGGTCATCCAAGCTTACGCTTCAAAAAGGTACATCGCGAATTACCAATTTATTCTGCTCGGATCAGCAAAAGTTATCGTGCAGTTGGACAGTTAGACGGAGATACAGTCATTTGGTTTTGGGTCGGTTCCCATGCTGAGTATGACAAGTTACTCTCTCAGTTTTAGTGACAGTAGCTTAACACAGCATTACAGATATAAGGATGCGATCGCCTGATTGCGGCAATTAATGCGATTGCTCTGTATTGTGCTTGTATTTGGAGTGTAACACTCATGCCACACCTCAAAGAAGTTTGTCAAGCGCAGATTGAAGCTAATAACAGTCAGCAAGGTTAACATTTACGTTTGATCGCCTAACACTTAAGACAATGTACAAAGAAGTAGAGCAGAATATTACCGCTTTTAAGGCTATTGCCGAGAAAATGGGATACAAAGCAGTGATATCCGATAGAAACACTCATGTTACTCTTCAAGATGACGATACCAGAGCAATCGTCAACTTTGAGATTAGCCAGGAAGGTTTAGTATATCCCTATGTATCTGTTAGAACTCTTTCTTGGGATCTACCTGGAGAACGAACTGATGCAAATGAGATTTTGTCTGTACTGATAGCAGGATTTCTTCGGATTAATAACTATGCCTCTTGTAGAATTTGGGATATTCCACATCCTGTAGAAGTACCAGAGACAGAGGTTTATGCTAGATATCTTGTTCCAGATCAATCGTACATTTTAGCTAACCAATTAGATGTTCAGTCTTTAGAGAGAATCGAAAAATTTTGTGCTGCTATCCGCTATCTCTGTCTTGTTTTTCCAAGACTATTTGATTGGGATGTGACAGAGCCTTCACCCATGACAGTAGGTTCAAATTACAGTTACCAAAATGCTAAGTTATGGGCAAAAAATGTGGCATGTATTGTCGGAGAGAAATTTAACGAAGATAAAATTCAGTACTGTCAAAGAATTAATCCTTGTTGGAAACATTATAGAAGTATACAAACAGGGCTTACCATATATAAATCACCTCAACTTTCCTCTTCACTCATCTCTTTATTATCAAAGGATATACCTTGGAAAAACCTATCTATATCAACAGGAACTATTTATGATAGTGGAGACATTCTTAACTTTATATCAATTAGAGAGTCTAGGTTTATTGAGAAAATTCTCAAAGGCTTAAACAACACCAAACACTTAAATAAAATTGTATATATTCCTCTGGAAAATATCTTCATTGCGGCTTCTGGAGACTATGTGGCATTTTTACAAAGAGAAGCAGGTAGGAAGAGATTTGAATATGAAAGAGAAAAAGCCCGTGAAAAACATTCTAAAGATACGGAGATTTTATTTCCTTCAAGCGAATTTATATGGAGTTCATCTATTGATGGGAGTCGATTTGAGCTTTTCATAATGGATCTTCTCAAACTTGAACAGGGGGTACGTTGGGTTAGACAAGTAAGTAATACTAATGAGCCTGATGGAGGTAAGGATATTCTCTGTGATTGGTTTACACAGCCCCCTAGTAACTATTTTGATGAACACACTCCTCCTTATGTGATCAGACAAGTAATTGTTCAGTGTAAAGCTTTTAAGGATGCAGTTCCTAAATCAAAGGTAACTGACATTAGAGATATAGTAGAGCATCATAATGCAAATGGTTTCTTTCTCGCTGTATCCTCGTATTTAAGTAACACACTGACAGAGCATTTATATAAGATGAAAACTGATGGAAAAATCTGGGTGGATTGGTGGACTAGAAGTGAGATAGAAGAAAGAATTAGAATTAATCGTCATATTGTCAGTAAATATCCTGATATTGTGCAGTTCAAGTGAGATTCATATATAAACTAGGTTAATCAAATGAAGAGATTTAATGATGACTTGATTTGCAATATGAAGGTATAGTTGTAAACGAGTAAAAATTATTTTGATTATTGTTTTAACTCCGATTAGGCGTAATTTTAAATTTGTCATCTGACTAATAAGATTTCCCCTTTGCAAGGCTGATGCGTAAACTACAGCTTTACCAAGGGGAGTAGTGTTTTGAATTCAAATCATAACCACCAAAAACTACACTCTCATTTACAGAGAAACTCTTGCAGGAGTTTCTAAATCAACTTTTTGAACATCCTCAATTTCCTCAAATGTCAATAATTCCCGAATCAACCTAGCGGCTGCTTTTTGTAATAACTGAGCAGCTATTTGCTGTCCTAAACGTTGTACACCTGGGTTAAACGCAATTTGCACAACTTGGGGTGCAAGCTGGGTTGGGTCAAACCCACGAGTTTCGCGGAGAATATTTAATATTCGTTTCATATGCTCCAAAGTTTGTTGTTGTTCGTCTGTAGCTGCGGGAGTTTCGTTGATAGTTGTGACACCAACCCTTTCCCGCAGTAGATAGGTGAAGTTATGCAGAATATTTTTACTTAAAGCATCTGCACTTTTAATTAATTCATCAATCAGGCGATCGCGAATAAAACTACCACGTTCGGAACTCAGAAAATCAACTCCCTGATTCAACACCAAATTCAAATCATAATCTTGGTTGTTACGAGCATTGCGTAACAAGTTTTCCAAGCGGTTCCAGCGAAAACGATTTTCTTTAAATAATAAGTCTCGCAGGGATGCTCTTAATTCTGGTGCAGGATCGGTGAGTAATCGTTTAGCAACGTAGGGATAAGCTTCACTCAATACCTTAAAATTGGGATCGATATAAATAGCAATCCCTTCCAATGTCACCAAAGAACGAATAATTAAAGCGTAATAGGGAGGAACGCGGAAAGGATACTCATACATCAAAGCCGAGAGTTCATCGGTGATACTTTTGATGTTTAATTCCGCAACGCTAGCACCTTGAGCATCAGCAAATACTCGCGCAAATGCAGGAATAATTGGTGTTAAATCTGTCTCTGGTGAGAGAAAATCTAGCTTGACATAGTCGTTGGCTAAACCTTCAAAGTCACGGTTAACAACGTGGACAATCGCTTCAATTAAGCCATAACGCTGGGGTGGCTGAATTTCGCTCATCATCCCAAAGTCTAGATATGCTAATTTACCATCACGGGTAGCGAGCAAATTACCAGGATGAGGATCGGCGTGGAAAAATCCGTGTTCTAGTAACTGTCGTAATGAACACTGTACCCCGACTTCAATTAAATAGCGAGCGTCTATACCTTTGGCGTTAATCTCTTGTGTATTAGTGAGCTTCGTACCTTCAATCCACTCCATCGTCAACACACGACGATTGGTGTATTCCCAGTAAATTTTCGGTACATAAACGTCTTTTAAATGACCATACAACTGATAAAAGCGCTCGGCATTTTCTCCTTCATGAATATAATCCATCTCTTCAAAGATGCGATCGCCCAATTCATCGAGGATACCCACCAAGTCACTGCGGATACGTTTAAATTGTTTCTGCGCCCATCCCGCTAGCCGACGCAGGATATATAAATCAATAGTAATGCGTTCGCGCAAGTCGGGACGTTGGACTTTAACGGCGACTTCTTCACCTGTATTGAGCTTACCTTTATAAACTTGTCCTAAAGAAGCAGCTGCTATAGGTTCTGGCGAAAGTTCCGTGTAAATTTCTTGAGGTGGTGCGCCTAGTTCTTCTTGGATAAACTGGTAGGCTATTTCATTCGCAAAAGCAGGTAATTTGTCTTGTAATTGTGTTAGTTCCTCTAAAAACATCGGAGGAACCAAATCTGGTCGAGTAGATAAAGCTTGCCCAATTTTAATGTAAGCAGGCCCCAACTTCGTCAGCATTTCTCGCAACTGAATTGCCCGACGACGGTCATTTTTAACAACAACTCCCCGTTTAGTATCCCACCATATACCCAAAGCAAACCTGATTGTTGGTGTTAGTACTGTAATGATGCGTCGTAAAACTTGTAGGGGGCGACTTCCATAATATGTTGCTATCCTCTGAGGATTGTATTGTAAAGCCTCAGATTCGCTTTTTGAAATCACCAGCACCTTGCTTGTTTGGTCTTCCTCCGATACTGGTAAACTCACAATCGACATTTTTGTACCATTGTCTGGAACTACTTCATGATCTATTTGCAGGGAAGTAGGGGAAACATTCTTCGCATTCATGAACTTACCACCGCATCGGAGTTAACTTGTTAAGTATTGTAACAATTTATCAGAAGGTTGGGTATTGGGTATTGGGGATCGGGCATGAATCAGTTAACAGTTAACAGTGAGCAGTTTAATTTGATAACTGATAACTGATAACTGATAACTCTCCCCACACTCCCTTCCTGATCTCCCATCCCTTATTAAGTACGCCGACATGATAGAAATCAAACTAAACTAGTTTTGGTATCCATAAAAGGGCTAGCTTGTAAAAAAGTATTGAATATTGCAAGGTGCAAAAACACAATCTTTAGTATCCTTTAAGTAAAAATGATCTGGCGTCTACCCTGACGGATAATTTGATCGATATTTTTTTGATGGTACACCCTTTTAGATTCCACGCATTGGAGTCAATTCCATTTTCCATAGACGCCCTACCCTAACGGGTAGACACTCCCTGTCTACTTGCACCAAGTCGCTAACGCGCCTACCGTAGGTAGCCGCAAGGCGTCTACGGGCGGCTTCAAGGAAGAGTAATCCAAAATCCAAAATCCATAGACGCGTAAGCGGCTTCTCGTAGAGTAATCCAAAATCTAAAATCGAATGACTCAATGTTATCTCTATTGCGAATAGAAAATTTTGCCCTGATTGACCAATTAGAACTAGAATTTGGCGCAGGATTAAATGTATTGACAGGCGAAACCGGCGCGGGAAAGTCGATTATCTTGGATGCGATCGATGCAGTGTTGGGCGGAAAGGTTTCTAGTCGCGTGATTCGCACTGGTACAAATCGGGCAATGGTAGAAGCAACTTTTACTTCTAATTCTGCTTTAATAGCCTGGTTAACTGAACAAGAAATAGAATTAATTGAAGAAAATTATATATTTATTAGTCGGGAAATTACAGCTACTTCAGGAAAAATACGGAGTAAATCGCGGGTAAATGGAGTGTTGGTAAATCAGCAGTTGATGTCAGAACTGCGCGATCGCCTAGTGGAAATCACTGCTCAAGGCCAAACAGTTTTATTCGGACAATCTGCCCAAATTCGCGATTGGTTAGATGTCTACGGCGGTGAATCTATTTTGCAACAACGTCAAGAAGTTGCCACTGCTTTTAGTGCCTATCAACAAGCACACCAAGCCTTAGAAAAACGCCGGACATCAGAACGGGAACGCTTACAACAACTGGATTTATTAACTTACCAAGTCAAGGAACTAGGAGAAGTTAACCTCAGTGAACCCGATGAACTCGAACAACTCCAACAAGAACACCAACGCCTAAATCATGTTGTCGAACTCCAGCAGATGAGTTATAAAGTATACCAAGCTTTATACCAAAACGATGGAGAAGACCCAACCGCTACAGATTTGCTGGGAGACAGCGAAGAAACGTTAACTGACATGGTTGAATACGACTCCCAGATGCAACCACTGTTAGATATGGTGAGGGATGCTCAAGCTACAGTGACGGAAGTATCTAGGCAAATTAATGCTTATGGGGAAAGTTTAGAGGCAGATCCGCAGCGATTGGAAGAGGTAGAAGCCAGAATCCGCGAATTAAAGCAAGTTTGTCGCAAGTACGGGCCGACACTTGCGGAAGCGATCGCCTATTACCAGCGCATCCAAGCCGAGTTAGCCGAACTTAATGATAGTGAACAATCAATAGAAAGTTTAGAAATCCAACAAGCTGAGTGTTTCGCAAAACTGACACAAGCTTGTCAACAGTTAACACAATTACGTCGTACCGCCGCAGCCAAATTAGAAGCCAAACTGATCAAAGAACTAAAACCTTTGGCGATGGAAAAGGTTCAGTTTCAAGTCGAAATTGCACTTATTCCCCCCACAATCATGGGTGCAGACAAAATCACATTTATGTTTAGCCCCAACCCAGGAGAACCACTACAACCTCTATCAGAAACAGCCTCTGGTGGAGAAATGAGTAGATTTCTGCTGGCGCTGAAAGCTTGTTTTTCCCAAGCACAGACGACGGGAACAATGGTATTTGATGAAATTGATGTTGGTGTATCGGGAAGAGTAGCCCAGGTGATCGCCGAAAAACTATACCAGTTGAGCCAGTTTCACCAAGTATTATGTGTTACACACCAACCTTTAGTTGCTGCCATGGCAGATCGACATTTTCGCGTCGATAAGCAGGTGGTAAATCAAATTAAAGGTAAGAAAGAACACAATGGTTCAAGTGAAGAACGTACAGTTGTGCGTATTACTAGCTTGGATAACTTAAACAAACGTCGGGAAGAACTAGCTCAGTTAGCTGGTGGTAAGTCAGCCCAAGAAGCGATCGCTTTTGCGGAATCTTTGCTAACGCAAGCTGCAAATCACCGTCAAAAAAAAGGTGTAAGGGTGTAAGGGTGTAATTTCCTCCTACACTCTCAATACTGCAAGGGATAAGACTAGGGTTAATGTACTTTTCTTGGTGTCTTGGTGTCTTGGTGGTGAAAAATCAACTTTTGAAACACAAAGACGCGCCAGCGGCTTCCCGCAGGGTAGACTCTAAGACACCAAGGTGAAAAGCCTAAAATTCGGTAATTTTTGTGAGGATTTTTACCCGCCTTGAAAGGGCTAGTCCTAATCCTATACCTTGCAGTATTGAGAGCTAATACCTTAACTGAACTGTATTGGGTGATAACCAAACCAGAGAATTACCCCAGTTAGTAATAAACACACTATCCCTGCTAATCCAGCTAGGGGTTTTTTGTTCTTACCTGTCACCCAGTCTGAGATTTTGTCGGTGTAATTGATCAGTTGGGCTGTATCTATACAGGCTATAGCCCATATCCAACCGGCGTGTAGTCCCCAAGCTAAACCTAAGTTACCGCGATCAGCAAACCGCGCCAATATTAATACCATCCCCATTAGCCATAGTCCGGGAAGTTGAGGTTTTGTTTCTTGTTGTTCCCAAACTAAGTGCAATACAGCAAATATCAGGCTAGATATGATTGCTGCTAGCCAAACTGGATAATTTTGCTCTAATTCTGTAAATAAAAATCCCCGAAAAACTAATTCTTCAATACCACCTACAAATAAAGCTATCAATAAAATAGGTAGCAAAATAGATGGTAGTTGCTTGATATTGCTGTATTCAAATTTACACCATCCGAGCCAAAATTGGCATGTAAAAACCACTGCTAAACTCAATATACCTAAACTAAAACCCAGAGCGACGGAATTTAGGATAGAAATATTAGCCATCAAGCCGTAATCTGAGATCGGTGTTTTCGTCAACCAAGTGATAAGCCAAAAAATAAAAGGTATTAATAAATAAAGTGACAATAATAAAGGTAACTTTTGCTCTGATTTTAAAGGCTGGTTGGGTTTCCAATTGAGGAACACAGATAACAAAGCTGCGATGGGGAACCAACATCCACCCCAAGCAATAAAAAAAGCCATCACCACAATCAAACTTGGTGCATTTTCCAAAAATGATTGCAAATTATAGAGTGATGACTTTAAGGAGGCTATCAAAATTGGATAAAAAAACACGACAAACTTCTCGCAATCCTAAATTTATCGCTTGTGGAGAGAAAAGGTTTCACGATTTTGAGCAATTTGTCATCGGGAGTAGCGATGCGATCGCCTTTTCTTTACCCTTAGTACTACTTGCTTTTTTGCTTTTCTCTCTACTTCATCAAGCTTCAACTAAATTCGGTAACTTTTGCAAGATGTCTAATCGTTGATTTTTATCTCAAAAGATTAAACACTAGCAAACTTTTTCTGGCTTGCCAAGGGGAAAAGTTATTAAGTATTCACTCTTCACTTTATCCCTACGATTAGGAAAATTTACTCTTCTTCTTCAATCTCATCTTCCTCTACATCAATGTCTTCATCTAACTGGAGTTCTTTTTTGTCACTATCTACTTGAATGAGGTGAATGTGCTTGTATCCTAGCTTAATTTCAAATTCATCACCTGGCTTTAAGCCCATTGCTTTGGTGTATGTTGCACCGATGACAATTTGACCATTTTGATGAACACTAACTCGATACGTCGGTTCACGACCACGACCATCTTTTGGTGCTTCTGGGCTTAAGGGAATTCCCCTAGCGGATAGCAAAGCATCATAAAAATCAGTCAGATTTACACGAACCTGATTATTTTTCGTAACAGTATAATAGCCACACTGTTTTGCTCTTTCTCGACGTGGTAGATTGGAAAGCTCTTTGACTTTTGCAAGCAGTGCTTTTCCGGTTAATGGTGCGGTTGCAGTTTCAGTCATTACGCTCAAAATTTCCTTACTCTCTCCAAACTATTCAAAGGTGTAGTTCTCTGTTTCAGCATTTGACTTTTGGTGATTTTCACTAAAGTTGCTGACAAACCCAGAAAAATGTCAAACTCCTACTTTTAACCAGCCAAGATCATCTTTTATGGTTGCCCATAATTTATTTGAGTCCCAGTTGTCGCAGGTATTTATTTCGGTAATTTTACGGCACATTTAACCATCATTTGCCATCGAAAACGAAATATTTTCTTTGCTGATGCTATGGCGACGGTGTAATTTTAAGCCATCTTTACAAACGGGTCGAGTTCCACTACTTAATCAGCCGTAGACTCAAGAATTAGCAAGAATTTCCTTATGTTACCTCAAGCTTAGAACAGCATAGTATTGTCATAAGGTTGTTGAGCATACACTCTTTGATCCTGCCAATAGAGATAAATCAATTTCATCTCTGACCATCACGAATAAACAAAGCAGTATCGGCCGCACTTAATCGGCTATTTAGACTGGTTTTGTTACTTCGTAATTTTATATTAAATACTAACATGCGATCATAATAGCAAAATAATTGTTTAAGTTTGAATTAAACTTATTGCTAGACTTTAAATCTTATATCCTTTATCTTGGGAATGCAAAAAGCGGCGAGGATTTTCCTCCCGCTTTATTGCCGTTGTGAGTATTGATGTATGGATTTTATAAAAATTCATCTAATATAGACAAGGAGTTTTGACCAGAGAGTTAGATGATCGAGTTTGTTGATTGAGACCAGATAAAATCTTTCAGAGTACTATGCTGCTTATTAATTACCTCACCATGTTCATCAGCAGCTATAAAAATTCTATATAACCAAAAAAACAGCACTTTGCGACTAAAGGAGGAATTTGTACAGCTGTTTATTAGACTTCTTGTAGAAGTGCGGTCAAAGGGTAAAGGAAAATAAAAACGCTTTCACCTTTTAGCCTTCACCTTTCCCAACTCTTGCAAAAGTTATTTTTGTAAGAGTTTGATTGATTTATGTTAACGTCAACATAAAGTTATATTCTATAGGTAATAGGGTGTAGCAGTTGACAAAACTGTCTATAATCCCATACAGAGCTTCCACAACTAGGATTTTGATGCTGATCCTGGAACTATATAATGAGTAACAATTTAATGATCAGCATGTTAACAGCTAGCTTTAAAATAGGAGTAGTTAGAGCATAGCTTGTTGGAGCAACCTCGTTTCGTTAGGGGTAAAAGTTAAGAATTATAAGGTAAAAGGCTCAAGATTAAATAGTAAAGGGATTTGATTTATTCATTCTTACCCCCCTTTTGCTTTCTACTGTTTCCTGCTGTAGACACATATTGGTGTAGTCAATACCCTTTTTTGACTTCTGTAAAAGTCTCTTTTCTATGTAAATGTGATAATTTCAGGATTTAAGTTGGTAAGGTATGGAAGTAATTTTTAAGGTAATTCGACAGCAACATAATTCTTCTGCTAACGTACAAACTTACCCTTTACAGGTAGAACCAGGTAATACAATCCTTGATTGCCTCAATCGAATTAAGTGGGAACAAGACGGAACTTTAGCATTTCGCAAAAATTGTCGCAATACAATTTGTGGTAGCTGTGCTATGCGAATCAACGGACGTTCTGCTCTTGCTTGTAAAGAAAATGTTGGCAGTGAAATTTCTAGATTGCAAGAGTTAGCAGCACCCACAAGTAAGGCAAATGCTATTCCAGAAATTACGATCGCTCCCCTTGGCAATATGCCTGTAATTAAAGATTTAGTAGTGGATATGAGCAATTTTTGGGATAACCTAGAGGCGATCGCACCCTATGTGAGTACAGCTAGCAGACAAGTACCAGAAAGAGAGTTTTTACAAACACCAGAAGAGCGATCGCGCCTGGATCAAACTGGTAATTGTATTATGTGTGGAGCTTGCTTTTCTGAATGCAATGCCTTTGAAGTCAATTCTAAGTTCGTTGGTCCCCATGCTCTTGCCAAAGCTTACCGAATGGTAGCCGATAACCGCGATACTGAAACAGAAAACCGCTTAGAAAAATACAACGAAGATACCCAAGGTGTTTGGGGTTGTACTCGTTGCTTTTACTGCAACAGCGTCTGTCCTATGGATGTTGCTCCATTAGATCAAATCACCAAAATTAAACAAGAAATTCTCACCCACAAACAAAAAAGCGACAGTCGTTCAATTCGCCATCGCAAAGTATTAGTAGAATTAGTCAAAGCAGGTGGTTGGATTGATGAAAGAAAGTTTAGTTTACAAGTAGTCGGTAACTATTTTCAGGATTTGAGAGGATTGCTTAGTATTGCACCCCTGGGTTTGCGGATGCTTGCTAAGGGGAAATTTCCCCTTTCATTTGAACCTTCCCAAGGGACTCAACAGGTGCGATCGCTGATTGAGGCGATACAGGAAGAAGGGAATAGGGAATAGGGATCGGGGAAAGGGGATCGGGGAAAGGGGACAAGGAGGATTTATCAGTTATCAGTTATCAGTTATCAGTTATCAGTTATCAGTTATCAGTTATCAAATTAAACTGCTCACTGTTAACTGTTAACTGATTCATGCCCATTCCCCGCTCCCCGCTCCCTTCCCTACCTTGGGTCTTGAGGTATGTTTACAGGCTGGCCAGAACGGTTATACACTAAAATATCCCACTGTCCATTGTTACTATACTCAAAGGCAATTCTGGTACCATCGGCACTGATTGTCGGGTTACGAACTTCTGCTTGCAAATTAGCAGTCAAATTGCGTGATTGTCTTGTTTCTCGATCATATAAAAAGATGGCTGTTCGACCTTGACGAGAAGCAGCAAAAACTATACTACGACCATCATCAGAAACACTGGGATGAGAGGCGATCGCATCAAAAGCATTTAAACCAGGTATATCAATCAAATTGCGAGTCACCATATCAAACATATATACATCTTGGCTACCCCGCCGATCAGAAGTATAAACAACATATCTTCCAGCAATTTGTGGAGTTAATTCTGAAGCAGGACTATTGAGACTTCTACCACCAGGATCGAAAGGGTAACTCAAAAGCCGGGGATAACCAACACAGCCACTTAATAAAGTTGTTAATGTAACTATAGGAATAAATATATATTTGGTCATTTGTCACTTGTCATTTGCTGATTATTTCCAATCCCAATGCCCGATTGCCCGATGCCCACAACCTCTACGGTAGAGGAGTAACATCTGCACCATTAGGAATATCCAACTCAATTTCTGGTCCTCGATCCAGTATTTCCACGTCCCACTGACCACGGCTAGCTGTCTCAAAAACTACATAACGTCCATCCGGGCTAATATTAGGATTTCTTACCCAACCCCTATATGTGGGAGTGAGAATTTGCGATTGTTGGGTAGCGCGATCATAAAGTGCCACAACAGGCCTACCCTGATCGCTGGTAATGTAGGCTATGTAGCGTCCGTTATAGCTGAGACTGGGACTTTCAACTATTGTCCCTGGCCGATTTAAGCGCGATGTAGGTAAAAAAGTTTGCTGCTGTAGGTCGTATAGCAATATCTGATGAGTGCCATTACGGGTTGATACAAAGGCTAAAACGCGGCCATTCCCACTCAAGGTCGGTTGCTCTTCAGTGTAGCGACTGTTGAGAGAGGTCGAACCAATGGGAATATTGTCAGGATTACAAGCTACAAGCAAACTTGTTAAACCAAAAATCAGACTCCAAACACAATCTCGTTGGAGCCAAAATACAGGTGTAAATTTTTTCACCTTAACAATTTTTCGTGATCTTTTTTTGCAACCTCCACCTTAGTTTATAAGAGTAGAGTGTCAATTAAACATCATCGAAATCCACTGAATTATCTGATTCGCCTTCTGAACGATTCATCGGCTTGTATTCTACATAATCAGTAGAGATGACATCATCATCTTGACGCTCAGGTCGAGATTCTGTGTTGGTGGGCGGACGGCGTCTTCTAGGTGGTTTGGGTGTGCTATCTGTAATATCATCACGGTTTTCAGGTCGGAAGGAAGCATTAGTCCCACGTCGGGAAGGTCTTCTTTCTTTAGTTGTTGGGGTATCCCAATCATCAACTGTTTTAGAAGAGGTAGTACCCCAATCATCATCTGGGCGATCGCTTGTACGACTAGTTGGACGCGAACTACTACGACGACGGTTTGTTCTGTCGCTAGGTTCCGATCTTTCATTATTACTGCGACGTTCTATACGACGGGGTTCATCTTCATAGTAATCACCGTAATCACCACGTGATGAACGGTTTTCTCTGCTACCTGGAATCCGGGGACGCGGACGTTCATCTTCGTACTCTTCATCGTAAGGTAGGGAATCTAATTCTGCGTCCACCTCAGCTTTGTAGGGAGATTTTTTCCGATACTGATATCGACTACTAACTTCTCGCTCATCATCCACGATGGGAGTGTTACGTTTAGCTTGCTGAGTTGCAATACCTCGCAGCCGAATACTTTCCACCGCAAAAAATACTGTTGAGCCTACCAAAAGTAGCTGACCAAATTGTAGAATCGGGTCTAGACGCCATCCTTGGAAAATCAGAATAAAGCCGCAGAGCAAGCCTACAGCAGCAAAAAAGATATCTTGATCTCGCGAGAGTTCTGGACGTACTGTGCGGAGAAAATACAAAGCAGCCCCAGCGATCGCCAGGAAAATTCCTAGAAGACTGGCTGAGTTCGCCCCAAAATTGACTTGAGCCAGAACACTGGCTGAGTTCAGCCAAAAAATTACCATTGTTTTTTTCCTAATATCAAATCTATGTTAGCGAGTTGGTATTTAAATCTCTACTTTAACAAGGCACTAAATATATTGTAGAGACGCGACATTAAAGGCTGCGCCGTGCTGTTTACAACCGTACGCTTTGCCAATCGCGTCTCTACAAATTACCCAAAGCTAAAAAGCTACTGGTTTTGAGAATCAAACTAAATCCCGTAGGTAATTATTAAGAACGTTGGATTTTATCTTTTTGGCTAATAAAAATCAATCCCACTGTAATAGGGACAACGACAATTACACTACCCCAAAGCAGGCTCCAAAGAAAATTTGCTAAAGAAGGCGTCATACTTTTCAACCTTTTTTTACAGACTTTACCTTAATTTTATTGAACTCTCCTGGCTTTGAAAAACCAGGATCCTGAACTGTTGTTGCTACGTGAAGCTCAAGCTACACTTTGCAGCATTTTTCTGCCTTATTAGGCTTTGACTGGCTCAAACAGTCCTACCCGCTTCGACCTATTTTTAGGCTGTACGGCTACTTTGGTTTACTAACACATTTGTTGTTTGGAGTTTTTCATCCTGTGTTAGTACATTTAATTATGTCAAAGTATGTCAAAGATTGAAACACAAACAGCAAGTCAAAACTTGTTGAGTCAGGTTTCATCTCCTGCCTAAAGGCTAGGGGTTCTCACCCTCCCACGTTATTTTGATAGACTAGTTTGGAAATGGGTGTGGGGGTGTAAGGGTTTAACACCTCTACACCCCCACACCGATTTTAAAGACAGTATTTAGCTAAAATAATAATGATTAGGCTTAAAAAAGCTTCAAATTTTATAAGTTCCGCCTGGTTTTTTCTTTATTGCAGAGAGTGAGAAGCTCGTACCATGACTGGTGTTAACCTTACAGCTTGGATTCTCGGTCTAGGACTGGGATTGATGACACTTTTGTTTATTTTTCGCATAGTTCTAACTTGGTATCCCCAAGTAGATTTAAATCGTTTGCCTTTTAATTTAGTAGCTTGGCCAACCGAGCCGTTTTTGATACCAATGCGGAAGTTAGTTCCACCTATTGGTGGGGTGGATATCACACCGATTATTTGGGTTGGTATCTTTAGTTTTATTAGAGAAATTTTTCTTGGTCAGCAAGGACTCTTGATTATGATGTCTCGATAAATATTGGTGGTTGGTGGTTGGTTGTTGGTTGTTGATGGTTAGTGGTTGTTATTAACCATGCCCGATGCCCAATGCCCCATGCCCCATGCCCACTTCTCCCACCTCTTTTACCAAAAATTTGGGTTTAAAGCCTCGTCCTAGAAGGACGACTTTTAGTTGTTATCTTTCATCATGGCGATAGGTAAAAGAAGTGTATAATGTAGTCACAGTTTTCTCCTGTTAAAAATGAGGATCGCATATTGGCTAGGGAAAAAGAACCAGGCTTTACAAACCCAGCGACAAGCACTTAGGAGCAACTCGACAATACAATGAAGCCTGGTTCTTTTTCTTCCAGTCGCCTCGCACGGCTTTAACAAAGACAACTCGTTGGAATCTCATTTAGACTGGAAAATCAAGTCCCGCCTTAATATACCCGGCGAGTTGCACTATCAGCATATCGAACAAACCCAGAAGGCGGGACTTGATTTTTTGCGTCACGTCCCAAGCCAATTGAATAATACCAATACAAGCCTGCCTCATTTTTAAGTTCATTGAATCGAAGGTCAGGAGGTAATGCAAATGTTTAATCTGACGTACGAATTTAAGCTCAAGCCTACTCAAGAACAATTCATAACTTTTGAGCAATGGCTTGAGATGAATCGTCGAGTCTATAACTATGCTTTGCGGGAACGCAAAGACTGGTATAAGTCTCGTAGTTGTCAGATTAACGCTTGTTCAATTCACTCTGAATACATTATTTCTGCTGATACTCCACGCCCAACTTATGCTAGTCAATGCAAGTCATTAACAGAAGCCAAGAAATCTAATCCTGACCTAAAAATGGTTCAGTCTCAGGTTTTGCAGCAAACGTTGAAGCGACTTGAAAACGCATTCACAAGCATGTGGGAACAAAATCACGGATTCCCTAGATTTAAAAAATCTGGACAGATGCGTAGTTTTGTTTTTCCCCAAATGAAGGGGGATAGGCTAAGTACTGGTCGGGTTAATCTACCTGTTATTGGTTGGGTCAAGTTCCGCCAATCACGAAACATCCCAGACGGCGGAACTATCAAGCAAGCTCGTGTGGTCAAGCGTGTTTCTGGATGGTATGTAATGTTAACCGTCCAATGGGATGTCAACCCACCCCAACCGATGCCGCACGGAGAAACAGTAGGAATAGATGTAGGTTTAACAAGTTTCGTAGCAACTTCTAATGGACTTTTAGTCAAGCGTCCGAGGTTTTTTTTGACGTGCGAACGCAAGCTTAAATTGCTGCAACAGCGTGTTTCCAGAAAACGCAAAGGCTCGAACAATTGGAAGAAAGCACAGAAGAAAGTTGCTTCACTGCATGAGTACGTTGCTAATTCTCGTAAAGACTGGCATCGAAAACTGTCTCACCAAATCTGCAACGATGTGGGGATGGTGTTTGTTGAAGATTTAAACCTAGTTGGGCTATCTAGAGGGATGTTGGGTAAACATTGCCTAGATGCCGGATTTGGTCAATTCTTTAACATCCTTAAGCAGACTTGTTTTAAGCGCAATGTTTATTTTCAAAAAGTAGACGCACGTAAAACAAGTCAAATCTGCCCCAATTGCGGAACTCAGACAGGTAAAAAGGAACTATCAGAACGTATTCATGTTTGCTCAAATTGCGGCTATACGACTGATAGAGATGTTGCAGCCGCTCAAGTAGTCGCGATACGCGGACTTGCAGCCGTAGGGCATACGGTCAAGATGCTTGCTGAGGGTAAATTCATTGGAATCCCTATGAAGCAAGAATCACCGCACTTATAGGGCGGTGAGTGTCAACCTCTAGCCTTGCATGTCTTGTATAAAACTGGTGTAAACATTACCCTGCAAAAATTGTGGGTTTTCCATAATTTTTTGATGAAAACCGATAGTAGTTGGTAGTCCTGTGATTGCACACTCTTGGAGCGCTCGTTTCATGCGGTTAATGGCTGTAGGACGGTCTTGTCCCCAGACAATTAGTTTACCGATTAGGGAGTCATAATAAGGGGGAATTTGATAATCGGTGTAGACGTGAGAATCTATGCGGACACCAGGGCCTCCAGGTGGGAGATAGCCACTGATTCTACCAGGAGCAGGACGAAAATCGTGGTCGGGATCTTCGGCGTTGATCCGACATTCGATCGCATGACCCCGTAAAACCACTTGATCTTGGGTAAGTTTTAGTCTTTCACCTTGAGCGACACGGATTTGTTCAACAACCAAGTCTACCCCTGTAATCATTTCTGTAACAGGATGTTCCACTTGAATGCGGGTATTCATTTCCATAAAGTAAAAATCACCGGATCTATCTAAGAGAAATTCGATAGTTCCGGCGCCACTATAATTGATAAATTGGGCTGCTTTCACAGCTGCTTGCCCCATTTTTTCCCGTAATTCTGGGTCAAGAGCCGGACTAGGGGCTTCTTCCAGTAATTTTTGATTACGACGTTGAATAGAGCAATCCCGTTCACCTAAATGGATCACGTTTCCGTAATTATCCGCCAAAATTTGAAATTCAATGTGGCGCGGACGCTCAATAAATTTTTCTAAATAAACCCCAGAATTACCAAATGCGGCTCCTGCTTCGCCTTGGGCTGCTTGAAAACATTTGATAAATTCGCTTTCGGAACGCACTAAACGCATACCCCGACCACCACCACCAGCTGTGGCTTTAATCATCACGGGGTAGCCGATTTTTTGAGCGATCGCCAATCCTTCTTTGTCTGACTCTAACAAACCATCGCTACCTGGTACTGTTGGTACTCCTGCTTTTTGCATGGTTTCTTTGGCTGTGGATTTATCTCCCATCAACCGAATTGCTTCTGGAGAAGGGCCAATAAAAGCAATATGGTGATCTGCACAAATTTCTGCAAACCGGGCATTTTCTGCCAAAAAACCATAGCCAGGATGAATAGCGCTAGCATTGCGTGTCAAGGCTGCGGCAATAATGTTAGGAATATTTAGATAACTTTTACTACTAGCAGCTTCACCAATGCAAACAGCCTCATCAGCTAGTTGGACATGGAGCGCATTCCGGTCAACGGTAGAGTGTACCGCCACAGTTGCTATTCCCATTTCTTCACAAGCCCGGAGAATGCGAAGCGCGATTTCTCCCCGATTAGCAATTAATATTTTGTCAAACTTCATCTTTTAGTGTCGATATAAGTTAAGTAAACTGACTAAAGAAGTCACCAAGTGTAAAGGATAGGTGTTGATAATTCAGCCCTTGGTTGACATTTTCTCCCGGCTAGTTTAAAAAAACGCTTTCGCCTGATTTCAAATTATGACAGGAGTTAACAGTTATCAATTATCAGTTATCTGTTATCTATCTCATTTATTGAGTATAAGTCTCTCAGCATATGCCTGATAACTGTTCACTGTACCTGCAAGGAGCTAACCGTCGGACGTTTACACCCTATAGTCCAATACGGTTCAGTTAAGGCTAAAAACTAAAACTAGCGTAGGTTGGATTGAGGAACGTAGACGCGCCCTGCGCGGCTTCTCGCAGAGTAACCCAACATTATCAAGGCTTTGTTGGGTTTCGCTTGCGCTCAACCCAACCTACATTTCTTCTTAACTGAACCGTATTGCCCTATAGTCAGGCTTTGTCGCACGAGTACTTTCCCTTGAAACGCTACATTTCTGCCAGTCTAATGGGTCAAGGGTCAAAATTTTGTACATACAGAGTCTTGAATTTGTGAAAAATTTAATTATGACTCCACTATAATGATTTTGTTGTGCTATATTTAATCCTTAGTGCAACCTTGCGGATGTGGCGGAATTGGTATACGCGCACGTTTGAGGGGCGTGTGGCTTTGCCTTGCGAGTTCGAGTCTCGCCATCCGCATATTTTTTAACTTAAAAATCCCGCCCGCGACTCAAATGCAGGCTAATAGTTAAAACCCACTTAAAGCAAGTGGGTTTTAATGTTTGTGTCCTCCCTGTCCCCCTTGTCCTCCCTGTCCCCCTTCCCTTGTCCTACTATTAATCTCCCCCTGGCCCAGCAGTCACAATTACAAGATTTTCTGGATGAATCAAATCCTTAATTACCTGCTGTACTTGAGCCATATTCACTGCGTCAATTTGCTGAGGAAATTCTTTGATTTCTGCTAAGGAAAGTCCATAGACGGAATTTTTCAAAATTAAATCAGCTACGTCGCTGGGATTTGCTAAATCTACAGGGTAACTGTTGGTAATTGAGCGTTTTGCTGTGTTTAATTCCGCTTCAGTTATACCTTGTTCCCGCACCTGCTTAAGTAAAGCGATGGTGCTGGCGATCGCTTTTTGGGTATCATTGGGAGCGGTCTGCATTTGAATTAAAAATGGGCCTGGTTGACTACCAGCAGCAAAAGCGCTGAATATACCATAGGTTAAGCCTTGGCGATCGCGTACTTCTGTACCCAAGCGGCTAGATAAAGTATCGCCGCCTAAAATTTGATTCAGTACCAAAGCAGCATAAAAACGAGGATCTTTACGGGAAATACCACTATAACCAAGATAAGTTACAGCCTCCGCCTTACCAGAAATCACTGAGTTGACGCGTTTTGTAGATTTCGGTAACGATACTGGTGGTAGACTAATGTTGACTGGTTTACCCTGGGCTTGCCATTTACTGAAAGCTTTATTCAGCAAAGCTTTGACGCTAGCTGGGTCAAAATCTCCAACTAAAGCGATCGTTGTGGTATCTGGTCGGTAGTGTTCCTTATAGAACTTCACCAAGTCTTGACGAGAAATACTCTTTAAGCTTTTCTCTGTGGGGAAACTGTAAAAAGGATGATTCTCTGGATAAATCGCTTGTTGGAATACCCGTCTTCCTAGTCCACGGGGATCATCTAGCTGGATTTTCAGACTTGTCAAGGCTCTGTCTCGACTCAATTCCAACTGGTCACTGGGGAAGGTAGCATTTTGAACAACATCTGCCAAGGTTTGAATCATAATCGGTAGATTAGCAGATAATCCATTACCATTAATACTGACTCCTTCACGGCTAGCATTGAAGTTTAAGCCAACTCCTCGATCTTCTAACTTTTGAGCAATGGTGAGAGCATTTTGTGTCTGTGTCCCATTCATTAAATTAGCTGCAACCAGATTTGCAAGTCCGGCTTGAGAATTAGTATCAAATTCACTACCTGCGTCAATATTTCCACTTAAATTGACGGTGGGAACACTGCGATCGCGCAACAACAAAACTCGTAAGCCATTACTGAGGGTAAATTCCTCTGGTAGAGGTTGATTTTGAGAAGTCGTGTTTGATGTCGCTGGAGGTAGGTATTTAGCCAGTTCTGCTGGGTCTACAGGTTTTCCAGGACTGAAGTTTTCTACCGTCCGACCAGAACCGCTACTAGAAGTCCCTGATTTACCGTCTACTTGGGTGGGTTCAAAAAAGCCAATAGTTTGTTGATCAGGATTGAGGTAAGTTTTCGCAACTCGCTGCACATCTTGGGGTGTAACTTTGGCGATCGCCTCTAAATACCGTTCTACGTAGCGATAATCTCCGGCGACAGTTTGGTAAAGTCCCAGTAGATTGGCTTGACTGGTAATATCCTGGTTATTAAGTATAAAAGAAGTCTGTAGCAGTGTTTTCGCTCGATTTAATTCTGCTGTTGTGACTGGTTGCTGTTGTATTTTGGTCAAAGAAGTTTGCAATACCTGGTTAATTTTCGGTAATTCCTGACCAGGAGCAGCTGTCACACTAATATCGTACCAACCTGGTTCAATTAATTCTACTGGACTAGCACTAATTGAACTCGCTAGACCAGATTCTACTAAAGCTTGATAAAGCTGAGAACTACGTCCACCTGTGAGAACTGCATCCATGACATCAATAGCAGCCACATCTGGATGATGAACATTTGGTAACGGATAAACAACTTGCAGAAGTGCTGCACTTCCTGGTTGTTTTAAGACAATAGGAGATTTTTTAGTAGCAGAAGAAGACACGGGGAGTTTTTCTGGATTCACCGCGTCACTGCGTCCCCGTGTCCCCGTGTTCTCATTTCCTCTTTTCGGTAACTTTCCGAAAGTTTTTTGTATAACTTTTAAAGTTGGTTCCGTTGCAAAATCACCTGTAAGTACCAAAGTTGCGTTCTCTGGACTGTAATAGTTCTGGTAATAATTTTGCACCTGCTCAACTGTAAATTTCTCGACATCGGCTTTTGTCCCTCCTACAGATAAACCGTAGGAACGGTTCGGAAATGCAGATCGCATGACAGCGCGGTTGAGGCGATAACCAGGAGAATTTTCGTATCCTTGTAACTCAGAAATGACCACACGTTTTTCACTGGTTAATTGTTCAGCTCCTATTACAGAGTTTTTCATGCGATCGGCTTCTAAAGTCACCAGTGCTTCTAGTTTGTCCTGCTCTACCGTACCAAAATAAGCAGTTTCATCGTAAGTGGTAAAAGCGTTAAACTGACTACCCAAAGCACTAAATAAGCGACCAAACTGCACTGGACGGTCTTTAGTACCTTTGAACATTAGATGTTCTAATTGATGGGAAATGCCATTTTCCCCTGCTTTTTCGTTGCGTGAACCAACTTTATACCAAACTTGGACACTGACCACAGGTGCAGTATGAACTTCCTTAGTTAACACTATTAAGCCATTATCTAGAACAGTTTTACGCACCCCTTGTGTTAGAGAGATTTCAGGGACTGGTGTAACAGCATAACTGAAGTTATTAGTAATAAATACTCCACTCAGGGTCAAGCTGAGGAACAAGCCAAGGAGAATGTACGCAAGCCGCTTACTGAACAAACGCATGTTAAGGTACAGAAAAATATTTACTGAAGTCAGCAAAGTTTGAGTTTACTTTAATCAGGCTAACAAATCAGCGTAAAAGCGTGATGGCAATTGTATGAAAAAGTTGCGATCGCTCTTGTTTTTAGGTAAAAAAGCTTTAAAAAACATAAAATTATAGAGACGCAAAATTTTGCGTCTCTACAAATTAAAATCCGCTCAGGTGATTTCTGGAGTCTATAGGTATTCAGCTTTATTTGTTCTTGTGGCTTTGCTTTCCAGCTTTTACATGTTGTTCATGGCTACCACCTTGAGTACCTTTTCCTTCTTCCTCCTCGTTCTCGTCGTTCTCGTCGTTATCATTGCGATCGCTTCTGTGGGAGTGCTTACCACCTTCTCGACCAATCTCTGCCATAAATTCTCGGTCTTGGCTTGTAGTTTCTCCACCTTTACGACCAGCTTCTCTAGCCTCTTCAGATGTAAATTCGTGTGCAGTTCCTTTTTCGTGAGCAGCTTTTCCGCCTTTACTAGCAATTTCACGCTGCTTATCTTCATCCATGGATGCAAATCCACGTTTGCTTGTATCTGACATAATAATTCTCCGTTTTTCTTCGTTTTTATTCTTGTCAAAAAAGGCAGTTTTAAAGAATCCAAAGAGCCTACCAATAGCTCTTGATTCTGTGTCTAATTTACAAATTTAAAATTATCTCAACCTCTTTCTAATAGAGTATTTTGTCGCCAGAAAAACATGTTTTTGATTACAAAAAATAATTCTATAGTTAGAGTAATTGATTAAAAAAAAGATTCTATTGTGTAAATAAAATATTTACAAATAAATAAAAACTTAATACTTGTTGATTTTGTTTTAACACTAATCACATCTATCATTAGGGAGAGAAATTACCTTGATATTTGCATACAAAAGCAATCTCATCTATTTTAACATTTAAAATTTCCCAGCTAGTCATGGGAAAATTCCAGAACGAGAGAATGAAAACCTATTCCCTAACCCTTGTTCGTGTGGCGTCTTTGTTAGGATAATCCTTGTTTTCAATACTGCTCGATTAAGAATTTTTTGTCATAATTTTGGACATATAGAGACGTTGCACTGCAACGTCTCTACTAATTACTGTTGTGTAGCTGAACGTCCTTGCTTACCCAACTTTATTAAGACAAAATAGCTCAGATAAACTACATAAATTATCAAACCAATAATACCAATGAAGCCGAGAAAACCAGCATTAGTTTTGGGATGGAACCATTCTTTGAATACTAAGGGTGCTTCAAACCAGACATGACAATTGGGATTATTGCTAATATTTTCAGAAAAAGCACAACCCAAAAAGGGTATAAAGGCGAGTGAACCGAGAATACAATAAATAGTTGTGGCCCAGCGCCAAGAAGTAAAAATCAGCTTTAATGGCCCACTAGACTGATACTCAATTTCATCATTAAGATCCACCCAGAACCATAGCGAAATTGGTATTAGGATACGAGCCAAAAATCCAGAGATAAAACTGACTGGATATTGAGCAATCATTAAATAAATAGTAAGAAGCAACAGACTAGATACTCGCCAGTAAATAGCTAACAAGCGTTGCATTCCCTCAGCTTTTTGCACAAAAGCCCAAATCAGCAGAATCAGGGGAATAATGACTGTAAATAATACAGCTAATCTGTAATCCATCCAAACAAAAGGGCGAAACCAAATTTCTTTTCCCATAGTATTTCCACAAGTGATAAATAATTTTACTTAGAGAATATACAGCTAATAGTTAACCAATAATCTTATAAATAATAGCTGATAGCTTAATTAAAAAACTAAGGTTATAATCTAAATGCTACACCTTAATGCTCTTAGTGTGATCTAATTTACAGGTGTTAGTTGTGTAATTCTGTCATTTTGTCTTACTTTAAGAATTATCCATAAAAAGTAAATTTAGAGAAAAATATCCTCATCCATAATAAAAAACAAGTAACCAGAAGATCCAAAACTAAATATTTGCCAACAAACATTAATAGCCAGAAATAAAGTGGTAAACCCACCTTGGTTGACTATATGCTTGATAATTTCAGTTTTTTCGCAACAAATACATAAATATTTAATATTTTCTCCTGACAAGAAGAAAATATAACTTACACTTAATGTGTACCTACCTATTCCTGAAGGTGGGACACAACGAAAGTATAAGATTGTGCGAGCAACAAACTGAAAGTGGAAAATATTAGCAAATAGATCTTTGTTACTTGTTGGTCAATATTTTTAGATCAAGTCACCGAATTGATTATTATTCCTCATAAATACGACACTCATCAGCTTCGGGGTTATCATCACAGTACTTCTCAAAAGGAGTTTTTGGCTTGGATTGCTTTTGGTGAGAAGCTTCTGCTTGTAATTCTTCGACTGCATCCCAAGCAGCAGCACATTCTGCGGAATCGCTACCTGAAAGATCACAGACAGCGCGAGCTTCTTTAACTTCTTCTTCGATTCTGTTGTGGATGTCTGTCATAGTTCTAATTTGCTGTGTGTTATTAATACCAGTATAGAAAAAGTACGGAAAGGGCTTTTTTTGCACTATTCCACACTATTCTAGCCATATAGCTACCACTTTTAGTACTCTTGATTGTTACTTTATAACAAAGTACAGCAATTAACAGGACATATTGTCTTATAATCTATTTCTCTTAATATTTTACCAAGCATACACCTAGAAGATCATACAATTATCTTTAGATAGATGTAATGGTAATAGCAATTCTAAGTTTATAGAATTTAATAAAGAGCTAATTTCACCTGATTTTGGGATGCAATTTCATGTTTTCCAAGATAAAAAATAAAAAACTACTAGCCGGATTGTAGAAAAGCGTAAAATTCATGGCAGACCAAATGCAGTGGGCAAACGCCCTGTCAACCCGTCCCTCTTTAGAAGCAGCTGTTGCAGATGTGGTACAACGCGCAACTTCTTCCTTATCAGCACCTGCGGATTTAGGGCTGGTATTCATTTCGTCTGCTTTTACAAGTGAGTATTCCCGACTGTTACCTCTTTTAGCAGAACAACTTTCAGTCCCTGTGTTGATTGGCTGTAGTGGTGGTGGTGTCATTGGTACTAGTTTGGCTGGACACACCCAAGAATTGGAAGCAGAACCAGCCTTAAGCCTGAGTTTAGCTCATCTGCCTGGAGTGGATGTCAAAGCTTTTCATATTGTTGCCGAACAATTGCCCGACTTGGATGGACCACCAAACTCTTGGATCGATTTGATTGGTGTACCATCTTCACCAACATCTCATTTTATTTTGCTGTCTGCTTCCTTCTCGTCTGGGATCAACGATTTATTACAGGGATTGGATTATGCGTATCCAGGCTCTAGGAAAGTTGGAGGTCAAGCAAGTAGTGGCGTAATGGGTGGTCGAATTGCGCTTTTTTGTAATGGTCGTTTGTATCAAGAAGGAACGGTTGGGGTAGCGTTAAGTGGCAATATTGTTTTAGAAACAATAGTAGCTCAAGGATGTCGGCCTATTGGCCAGCCATACCAAGTTACCAAAGGCGATCGCAACATCATTTTAGAATTAGACGAACAAGCACCACTTTCGATACTGCGAGATTTAATTGCGAGTTTAAGCGAAGAAGACCGAACACTGGCGCAAAATTCTTTATTTGTCGGTCTAGCAATGGATGAATTTAAGCCTTGTTTGCAACAAGGAGACTTTTTAATTCGCGAGATTTTGGGGGTAGACCCTTCAGGAGGAGCGATCGCCATTGGTGATTACGTTCGTCCTGGCCAGCGTCTACAATTCCACCTCCGAGACGCCGAAGCTTCGGCGGAGGACTTGGAATTTCTCCTCGAACGTTATCAAAAAGAACAACAATCTCAGCCTGCTGCTGGTGCATTAATGTTTTCCTGTCTAGGGCGAGGCGAAGGGTTATATGGCAAACCCAATTTTGATTCCCAGCTATTTCAGCGTTACCTGAATAATATTCCCTTGGGGGGCTTTTTCTGCGCTGGCGAAATCGGCCCTGTTGGTGATACAACGTTTTTACATGGTTATACTTCTGTCTTTGGGATTTGTCGATCTTTAGAGAATGGGTGATCGGGGACTTATCAATTAAAAATTAAAAATTAAAAATTAAAAATTGGGAAGGGAGACAAGGGATACTTATCAGTTATCAGTTATCAGTTATCAAATTAAACTGCTCACTGTTAACTGTTAACTGTTAACTGATTCATGCCCAATGCCCAATGACTAACTCCTAACTAACAAAGTACTGTGATTATCAATGAGTGTAGGTGTACCACAAGTGGCGATCGCGCCGTATTTTTCAAAATAATGGCCTACCTCTGGTGGAAAGTGGGAACCGTCAAATAATGCGTCTCCATTGGCAACATTAGCCCAAAAGTCTCGCAGGGTGGGAGCTAGTTCTTGAGCTTGCTCTAATGGTAGGCTCAAAGGAGGCAAGGTCAAAAATTTCATTAAAAAGGGAAAACTGCGATCGCCCATCCATTTGCGTGAACTGTGTTGCAAATTTGGGAAATCGGGGACTGACTCGACCCGATACGACAACATCTGCAACCATTGCCTACCGTAGCGATCATGACGAAACTCTAATACCCTGTAAGGATGAGGATAGCTGACTAAAGAACCAGTGGTAATGTCATATATACCCTGAGAGTACGCTACGTCCTGAACATGCAAATGTCCTGTAAATACTAACCTAACTCCGTAGCGTCGCAACAGGGATAATAAGTCCCCAGCATTCTCTAACATATAGCGATTTGCCATGGGGTGGCGTGATTGATTAGGTAAGTGTTCCACAACATTGTGGTGTATCATCACCAGCACTAATTCATCACCACTTGCAGCTAGCACTTCTTCTAACCATCGCAGTTGTTCAATATCCAAACGTCCTATTTGTTTTTCCTGGTCATTGAACAAGTTAGAATTTAGGCCAATGAGTCTGACTCCTGGCAAGACCTCACAGGTATAGTAAGGTTGTTTAGAATCTGTGTAACCAAATTTACGATAGTAAGCAGGGAAATCCGCAAATGCAATTGATTGCTCATTAGCCTTCAAAACAGGAACATCGTGATTACCAGGAACAACGTAGGCAGGAAAAGGTAACTTTGCCAAGCGTTGTGCTAACCAAGCATGGTTCTCTGGTTCACCGTGCTGAGTTAAATCTCCAGGTAGTAAAATAAAGTCTAAATCTAACTGGGTTAGATGTTCTAATACACTTTCAAACCCTGAAACACTGACTTCCACCAAATGAAAACGACTGGGATGATTCCAGATTGTGTGAGGAAGAGCAATATGTAAGTCGCTGACTATAGCAAAGCGAAAATTGGGAATCATTGAAGTAAAGACTATTTTAAAAACAACGTTTAAAAATCCTTTTAAAATAAAGTATAACCTCTGCCTCCTAGACTTGCGTAGCAATGATCCCACTTAATATTTGTACATATTTAAAATTTGTTGTTTGGAAAAGATAATGAAGATTAACTTAAGAAAGCAAATTATTTATAAAAGCCTGCATTATTAGGATAATTTCAAGCTCATACATCATTCAAAAAGAGAATTTATGTCAAAATAAGAATTGATTATGGTTAAAATACATGATCTTGATACAAACCAAAAACCAAGAAAAAGAACAAAAAATCTTATTAAAAACTAACAAATACCAACAAGCAATAAATAATTAAGGAGATTTTTTTGGTACGCGTTCGAGTCCGTCAGCATGTCAATCCCCTAGCAAACAAGTATCAAGCACCAGCTAATCCTTTAGACTGGGGAAAAGTCTATTTCCAGCCAAATCAACCACTGCATTTAGATATTGGCTGTGCCAGGGGACAATTTTTATTACAATTAGCGCAGATAGAACCAAGTTGGAATTTTTTGGGTTTAGAAATTCGTGAACCTTTAGTAAATCAAGCAAATAGGATGCGGGATGAGTTAGAATTACAAAATTTGTACTATTTATTTTGTAACGTCAATAATTCTTTGCGATCGCTTTTATCGACTCTTCCCACAGGAAGCTTGCAGCGTGTCAGTATTCAATTTCCTGATCCTTGGTTTAAAAATCGTCATGCGAAACGGCGGGTAGTACAACCGGAACTAGTTGCAGAACTATCAGATTATCTGATCCCAGGGGGAATGGTATTTTTACAATCAGATGTAGAATTTGTCGCCATAGAAATGTGCGATCGCTTTGCTGCTCATCCTAGTTTTCAAAGACAAGGTTTAGGAGAGTGGTTAACAGAAAATCCCCTCCCAGTCTCTACAGAAAGAGAAATAGCAACCCAGAAAAAGGGCGAACCTGTATATCGTGCTGTGTTTACAGCCATAAAAGCAGAAAGCTCATAAGGGATAGTTGCTACCTCCCTAATTTATTAGGAATCCCTTCGCAACCACCAGGAATTGTACTTCTGGTGTTTTCGCCACCCCAAGCACAGCAGTAGTATCGGTTAGCTTCAGATAGGCGCTGGACTCCACTCAAGTCTGTATTTTCCACTACAGCACCTGTGTATTCACCAGTTTTGTAGTTTGGTGGGTTGTTACGGCTACGAGGTGATGCGGTTTCTACGGAACCATAAAATAAACAAGTACTGTTGAGGTCTGCTTTACTGAGGTCGGCTTCATATAAAATGCAGCGAGAGAGGTTAGCTTTAACCAAATCACACTCACGGAGATTAGCACGGACTAGATTCGCTTCGCTTAAGTCAGTCCAGCGCAGATCAGTACCAGACAAATCTGCACCTGCTAGCATTACTCCTAAATCAATCACACGTACACCGTGAAGCCGATCTTCACAGTAACCGCCTGTACCATCAAGAATAGCTCGACCAAGCAAGCGATCGCGTTTTAGAGGTGTGAGTAACTTAGAACGAGACAAAAATCGCAGAATTTTCGCTTTACCACTGCCGTCCACACTACTAAGAATAGCCGCAGTGCGTCCTTCTGCTAGCAATCTTTCTTGAGGCCAATCTTCTAATAATCCTTCTTCATCTAATACTAAATCGGAAATACCCTGAAAATAGGAATCTATGGTCTGCTGCTGAGTAATGATATTTTGTTGGACGGTAAGCAAGTTTTGCTGAATAGTTAGGTCTTTAGAAATAATGTACTGTCGCCAAGCAATGTAAACAGCGATGATCGCAATCAGAATTTGTCCCAATGCACCAAACCATTCCGCCAGTGTTCCGGATGCTTCCCAGTTGATTTTACGTCCGACAGTAACTAGGTAATTGCTCAAACCACTATATTTGACCAGTCCAGCGATCGCAACTATTATTCCCAATAAGCCAACTACTAAAGCTTGTTCTTGGGCTGAAAACCACTCTTTTTGTAGTTCTTGCAACCAAGGCCAAATTACAGCTAAAGATAATAATAAAGTGATGACGGTTCCCAAAATACCAACAATCCAGTGATTGATGGCAATTCCGACAACAGTAGTAGCGATCGCCACTACAATTAACAGTAAAGCTCTTGGTTTAACGCTAATAGTCTGACTAGCAAGTGGTTTGACTGTGGAACGTGCTTTTAGTAAGACTGCTGTATTTTGAGGAGACTGTAGTGAGGAAATAGCAGCTAAGGCCTGCTGGGTGGCCAGATCATTTGGAATTAAATCAGTATTAGATGAGTTGTCAAAATCATCTGGTTGTAAGTTTTGTTCTGGATTTGGGGGTTGGGATGAGTTGGAATCAATCGACATGATTATATTTTGGCACCAGCATTCTCAGTTCAACAGCTGTCTCAGAAGCATAAATGAGTAAGGGACAGATCAACAACACTGTCCCTTATATTGCCATTTGATTCGTTTCCAATTCAAGTTGTGATTACACCCTAATAAGTAGAAATAAATTCCCTAAGTTGCGATCATCCTATCTGTACAGACTTCTGATGTTTGCGCTTGCGTAAGAACACACCACCAATGGCTAGCATACCTAAAGCAGCACTAGGCTCAGGTACAGATTTGGAATCAAAGCCTGTAAATGCAGTAGTTCCTTTATGGAAAGAGTGGTTATCAGTTTCAAATCCACCACCTCCTTCTTGAGATATTACAATTTTGTTGAAGATATCATTGCTATTTGTTGAGTAAAAGTGGACGTAGCCGTTACCTTGATAATAATTACCGTTAACAAGTTTTGCACCGTATTCATTACCACCAGGATGTAAAGAAGAGTAGAGAGCAAATCCACCACCCGCATCAATATCAGCAGTTGAGAAGGAAGACACAAGGGAGTCGCCATTATAGAAAGAGTAAATGTTACCTGTATGAGCAGCACCCCAGTTAATCCCAAAATAGTTTAGATAATCATCCAGTTGAATGACCACATCTTTACCATCAAAAACAGCTAGATAATTGGAGTCATTTTTCTCTCCATTGGAACCAACTGGCGCCCACATATCTGCTCGAACACTGCTACCCCCATCACCAACAAATGAGTACTCAGCAAAGCCATTGATTGGAATTTGACCAGAGTTGAAGTCAACCGTCACTGTATCTGGAAGTGAAGAGAATTCAGAAAATGCTCCTTGATTAGTTTCTCCATTCAAACCTGTTGTACCCGTTGTGACTTTGAAATTGATCGCGTGTGCTGAACCTGCATAACCAACTGTAGCAAGAGTAGACAAAGCAGCAATCAAAAAACTCTTTTTGGAAAACAGCATAAATTTAACTTCAATTCATGTGTAGTATTCAGCCGATTATGTGCCATTTTTTTAACTAAAAACATTAGAAAAATTACTGAGTTGTTCAGAGTTAATAAATGAAATACATTCAACTGAAAAATCAGTAGTTTTACCTGAAAAAAAATAAATAAACTTGTTGCTTTTTAAAATAACTTCAAATTAATTTGAAGTTATTTTAAATAAAAACTTAGGTAACTAAATTATTTATTCAACTAATGCCATACTTAAATCTTTGCTTTCTCTATCATTAAAAAATAGACAAGATTGTATAAAATTAGGACTTACATACTGTACAGATTAACTATCTTGTGTATCAACGTAAGTCGGTGTAAAAAAGTAGCCTACAAGTGTAGGTCTAACTAGAAGCCTTGAAAACTAAGTACATCTTTGCATAAGTTTGTAGCGAATAAATTGAGCAAACCTCTGTGTTCCTCCGCGCTTTCCTCCGCGCCCCTCTGCGTTTAGGGATCTCCAAAAAATAAAATATCCAGCCCTATCAAATATATTTTGGCTCAACCCAAGAATTGGTGAGCGTTCCGCCCTTCAGGCGGAACGCGAGGGCTGGATATTTTATTAATTGGAAAGGCCTTAAAACGTTACGATTTATTGACATCGCGTCAATCCAAAAATCATATTTTGTATTTAATTATGTCTCGAAAAATCAGAAAAAATTTATGGTATGTTATGGTATATAGTCGTTTTAAAATCGGTAAATATAGGCCATAAAAACCAACTTTTGGCTATTTTTATCAAACTCAAGTAATAGGGTGTAGACATGCCTTTGCGATCTTGTAAACAAAAAACTGTTGATCTATTAAGTAGTGAGATTTGTAAAAGATGGTTTGTTGGCGTTGCTTTGTAGCCTCTGGTTTCATAACTTTATCCATATTAGGCTGTGGCGATTTGGCAAATTCAGCAGGAAAAAATAGTAAACAAATTGTCCAAGAAACTAATGTAGCTCAGTTGCTTTCTGAAGCAAAAACAAATCAAAAAGCAGAAGTTTTTTTTCAGCAAGGTAATACTTTCTTAAACTCCCGGCGCTACAAGGATGCGATCGCAGTTTTTGATCAAGCCATTACCATAAAACCTCGATTTGCTGAAGCTTGGATTAATCGAGGAAATGCCTTAACAAAATTACAGCGTCATGAAGAAGCATTAGAATCTTATAATCAAGCGATCGCCATCCAACCTGATAGAGATGAGGCATGGTACAACAAAGGTAACACCCTAAATATACTGCAACGCTATCAAGAAGCAGTAATATCCTATGATCGAGCGATCGCAATTAAATCGAATAAATATGAAGCTTGGATAAATAGAGGAATCGCCCTCACAAAATTGCATCGCTACCAAGAAGCAATAGCATCTTATGATCGAGCGATCATCATCAAACCTGACAAAGATTTAGCTTACTACAATAAGGCATGTGCTTATGCTTTACAGAACAATGTGGAACTAGCAGCTGAAAACTTACAAAAAGCTATGAAGCTTGTTCCTGGTAAGTATGAAAAATTAGCAAAAACCGACTCTGATTTTAACAAGGTGCGTAGCAATAGCCGCTTTCAAGATTTATTACAGTAACCACCATTAAACTTTAATAAACCACCGTTGTCGATACATGACATAGGCAACTGCCAACCAGAATAAAACAGTTGCGATCGCAAAAAATAGTGAACCATTGTATGCACCAGCCCAAGATCCAAACAAATTTTGATAAATCCAATCGTAGGTGCTAGGAGGATTTTTTCCTGTACCAACAGTAGTTTTTACTAATATCTTAATTAACAACACGGAAGCCACGAAAATAGATATGGGGTTCAGTCCCATCATTGCCAAAGGTTTTCCCCAACGTCGCATCCGCCTGACATCGATTAATTCATAACAAAAGCTAAGTAACAATAATGCCCAGCCTGTAGAGAAAACTACGTAAGAACTTGTCCACAATTTTTTATTAATCGGAAATGCTAAATCCCAAATCCCACCGATAACCAAGCAACTCAAACCAAACAGAACTAAATCCATGCTGGTTTGCGAATCAATCTCTTTTTTTCTACGTATCCACTGTCCAGCAAAATAACCAGCCAGAACACTGACAATGGCGGGAATAGTGCTGAAAAGTCCTTCTGGATCTCCCAAAAAGTTGTAATTATCGCCTTTATAAAGATGCACTTGGGGAATAATCAAGCGATCAATGTAAGCGCCTAAATTACCGTCTCGCGTCAACACACCAGCACCATAACCAGGTACAGGTACATACATCATTCCTAACCAGTAACTAACAAGTAATACTCCCGCTAAGATCCATTGAGCTTTACGCGGTAGATTGAGAATTACCAGACTAGCTAATAAGTAAGTTAAGCTGATGCGTTGCAATACCCCCATGATGCGGATGTTATTGAAGTCAAAAGTCCAAACACCCTGATTCCAAAAACCATTGAGAAATAATCCTAAAGCAAAGAGGATAAATGCACGGCGAATGATACGCCAGTAAAGCGAAGATAGAGTTGCAGAAGTACTCTGTGAATCTAATTTGCTATCGGTGTACTTCGCAAAAGAAAAACTCATTGCTACACCGACAATAAACAGAAAAAAGGGAAATACTAAATCAGTTGGTGTACAACCATTCCATTCAGCGTGGAGTAACGGTGAGTAGACATTGGGTTCAGCAATACTGGCCATGTTCACAAGGATCATACCAGCGATCGTTATCCCACGAAAAACATCAAGAGAAGTTAGGCGCATAGATATCATTTTTTGAATGACCTATAACTTACTTCCCTCAATGCGGATAATCAAGAGGTCGCACCAATGACAAATGACCAATGACTATTGTACAGACGCGATTTATCGGACTATTGTACAGACGCGATTTATCGCGTCTCTACCGACCTACTTAACCCATCAAAATGACTGTATCAATAACGTGAATGACACCATTATCAGCTTCAATATCTGCGGCTAAAACAGTAGCATTTTTGACTTCAAACGCTTCAGAACAATCAATTTTAATTGTTGAACCTTCTACAGAAGTCACAGTCCCAACTTGAGCTAAATCTGCTTGCTTGAGCTTTCCCGGTACAACATGATACTTTAAGATCCGTGTTAGCTGGGGGATATTCTGCACGAGGGTTTGTATAGTTCCTGGCGGTAATTTAGCAAAAGCATCATCATTAGGCGCAAAAACAGTAAATGGGCCAGGACTTTTCAATACATCGACTAAACCTGCGGCTTGCACAGCAGTTACCAAAGTTGTAAAAGAACCTGCACCAACAGCAATATCAACTATATCAGCCATTTATTTCACCATTACTACCTACCAAATAGCGATAAAGTTTCGACTCTCAGCCACCAGCTACAGCCGGAACAATACTCACTTCATCGCCATCTTTTAAAGATGTTTTTGTTCCTTCTAAAAAGCGAATATCTTCGCTGTTGACGTATAAATTCAAAAACCGTCGCGGTTCTCCTCCCTCATCACATAAGCGTGATTTAATACCAGGAAAAGCTTGCTCTAGAGATTCAAAAAGTTCCGCTACTGTATTAGCGTTGCAATCTAAAGTAGCTTGATTTTCGGTAAATTTTTGTAGAGCAGTAGGAACTAATACTTTTACAGACATCTTGAATTGTTGATTGTTAGTTGTTAGTTGTTAGTTGTTAGTTGTTAGTTGTTAGTTCTTAAGCACTATTCACTACCCACTAACCACTAACTTTTTCTTAAACTAGAACTTGTTGCCATTCTAGGCGTTCAAGTGTACGAGAACGCTCAAGAGCTTGTTCAAAACTATCGAGCTTCGCTTCTATTGTCAGAGGTTCACCAATGTAGCCCTGCACTGCTTCTTGGGTTTTTAAGCCATTTCCAGTGATGTAGACCACGGTGGTTTCATCTGGATCAATTTTGCCAGCTTCTACTAATTTTTTGAGTACAGCAACGGTTGTACCACCGGCGGTTTCGGTAAAAATACCTTCAGTTTCCGCTAGTAACTTGATGCCTTCGATAATTTCAGCATCAGTTACAGATTCAATGCTACCACCTGTTTTCTTAGCAATTTCGACAGCGTAAATACCATCTGCTGGATTGCCGATCGCGATCGATTTAGCAATTGTATTTGGTTTCACTGGCTGAATAAAATCGCGGTCTTCTCTAAAGGCTTGAGCAATCGGTGAACAACCTTCGGCTTGAGCGCCACTGAATTTAACTGGCTTACCTTCTACTAAACCAACTTCTACAAATTCGTTGAAGCCTTTATAGATTTTTGTAAATAGCGAACCTGAAGCCAAAGGTGCAACGATGTGATCAGGTAGTTCCCATCCTAGTTGTTCTGCAACTTCAAAGCCCAGAGTTTTGGAGCCTTCGGAGTAGTAAGGACGCAAATTAATATTGACAAAACCCCAACCGTGTGTATTAGCAACTTCCGAGCAGAGACGGTTGACCTGATCATAATTACCTTTAACAGCCATTAAGGTAGGGCTGTAGATGAGGCTACCCAAAACCTTACCGGCTTCTAAGTCAGAGGGGATGAAGACACAACAATCTAAACCAGCATGAGCTGCGATCGCAGCTGTAGAATTTGCTAAATTACCAGTGCTAGCACAAGAAACCGTCGTAAAACCCAACTCTCGCGCCCGTGTCAAGGCAACTGATACTACCCTATCTTTGAAACTGAGGGTAGGCATATTCACAGCATCATTTTTAATGTAAAGCTTATTCAAACCCAAGCGACGTGCCAAGCGTTGGGAACGCACCAAGGGAGTCATACCAGTACCGACATCAATCGGATTCTCACTAGCCACAGGCAAAAACTTGCGATAGCGCCACATCGAATTTGGCCCCGCTTGAATTGATTCACGGGTGACAGTTTGACGAAGGGTGCTGTAGTCGTAACCGACTTCTAAAGGCCCAAAACAGAACTCACACACATGATTGGCTTTGAGTTCATATTCCGCACCACATTCTTTACATTTCAAAGCTTTGAAAGCGGTGGCTGATTTTTGGGTGTCAATTGCCTGAGTCATAAACTAGCTTCTCCCTGGATGTCCCTCAACTGTCGTTTGATGCTATCACGAGTAAAAATACCAGTCAAACATACCCGATATTTTTTGTCGGGATTAATAAATCTAAAAATATTGCAAAAATTGCATACCTTTAATGTTGTCTATCTTTTCAAAATCGCGGTTTATTTTGTATATTTTCAAACCGTTTACATATTCTTCCCAATAAAATTCATTGTTTTTACTGATGATGTAATTTTGTGTCAAAAGTTACTGTAGTTAACATGACTTCAACCTGCCAACAATCTATCTTGAGATAGATTAGCTGGATAAGAATTTGGTCATAAAAAGTCTCTACTCAAGCAAAAGCTAAATTATGAGGTGTATATAAGACAAAGTATGAACACTCAAAAGCAGGAATGTGTTGGTATTTTTTTTTAGCAACCGACGTTTGGTTTCTGAGTTCCGACACAATCTATTTTGTATTTATTTATACAACTTAACACTTAAAAGCTAGGTAGTTAATAGACTTTTTTGTCGGGTTGAAGCTGAATTACCAAGTTAATCTGCGGGTATCTTACCAACGATAGGAAAATTTGGAAAAAATCCTGTGTTTTTACACAGGATTAATTTTGAATGTAAATTAAGCAGCATAAAATATGTCACAGATTAATCATTTTGTCAAGAAAGCACCAAGAGTCTATCGTTCCTTGGTAGTAACCGCATTGCTTGCCAATGGCATTTTCCAATTTATTGCCCCTGTATTAGCAGAAGGCACAACAGCGGGTCAATCAATTAGCAACACGGCAACTGCAACCTACGAAGATCCTAATAATCCAGGTACGACCATCAACAGTACTTCTAATACGGTTGTTGTCACCGTAGCAGAGGTCGCTGGTATAACTGTTACAGCCTCTGGTATTACAGATAGTACATCAGCAACGCCTGTATCAGTCAATGATATTCTGTACTACAACTACACAGTAACTAACGTTGGTAACGACCCCACCAAATTCCGTGTTCCCAACTTGGCACGTGTCACAGGCCCTGCAACTGCGGGTAACTTGGAATACAGCATTGATGGCGGTACAGACTGGACATCAATTAGTGGTGGTGAATACGTTACAGATTCCATCCCTGTCGGCGGTTCAATCTTGGTACGTGTGCCGGTCACTGTACAACCTGGCGCTCAAACCAATGATGTGATTAACGTGACCCTTGGTGATACCCCTGGTGATGCTCAGAACCAACTGCGAGATCCCAATGGTGGTGACGTTTACACCATAGATAACGCCGACGGATCAGTTACAGGGGAAGTTGCTGGCGCACCTGTGAACGGTGTACGTGAAGCCAGTGTTACTCAAAAAGCAACCGTAAACTCTTCTCTGAAGAACTACGCCTTGGCTACAATTCTCAAAACCCGTAGCGACTATGACAATGCTGGTACTCCAGTCATTACCGATGACACACTTAGCTACGACATGAGTTTGAGGGTAGAGTTAAACGACCCAACCGGTAATAATATTACTCCTGCACCACTTGTTGGTACAGCAATTAATGGTTTGACTGGCCCGCGCATTTTAGTTTCCGATGCAATTCCTAATGGTACAGAACTAGCAGCTATACCGACTCCACCACCTGGTTGGCAAGTAGTTTATACAATAGCTCCAGTCAGTATTAATGCTAACGACGCGACTTGGCAACCCTTGACAGTCGGTACTAACCTTTCTACAGTTACCCGCGTCGGTTTTGTCAACAACCCTGCTGTAGTTACTTCTATTGCTCCCGGTCAAACAGTTAGCGGATTCTCGATAGACGTAAAAGTTAAATCAACTGCAACTTCACCATTAACAGTCAACAACATTGCTCAGTTGTTTGGTCAAACCTCTGGCGGTACAACCCTAGTTTACGACGAATCCGGGGACCAAAATCCCAGCAACTACGACGGTCGGACAATTCCTCCAGGTTCAACAGATACCAATAATGATGGTGTTCCTGATACAAATCCGACAGTGGCTGACGGTTATATTAATGACCTCACTGATCAGAACAACACTGGTACTGATCCTGGTAATAACAACAGTGGTAGTGGCCTTGGTGGTGAAGCAAACACCTTCACAGTACAAACGCCTCTTGCTTCTGATGTACTCAATGGGCCAGAACGTGTTCCAGATGCTATTGGTCCGACTAGCAATAACGATGACTTCAGCAACAAATCTTCCTTTGTACCTCCAACTCAAGCTCCAGGTTCAACCCTTGATCCATCAGCTGTAGCCTTTACTAACACAGTTCAAAATAGTGGTACTAATCCAAATAGTATCTCTCTAGTTCCCACATCGCCAACTAATCCTGGTGATTTACCTGCCAATACGCTAGTAACGATTACTTACGGATCTGAGTCAAAATCCTATGTGTGGGATGGTACGCAATTTTTGTTTGATACAGACCGCAACCCCACCACAACCGGCGACCAATCATCAATCGATGCAACCTCTAAGTACATCACTATTCCTAACGTTGCACCAGGTACAAATGTGAACTACGGTGTTGAGGTTAATCTACCTCCAGGAACTGCTCTTTCTACCGATATTAATAAAGGTTTCCCTGTTCCTGTCACCGCCTTCGTTGATGATGCTACTGCTGGTTTAGGTTCTGAACCACAGAATACCACTATCGATCGCGTCTACACTGGTTTCTTGAAACTAGTCAAAGAATCACGTGTACTACCAGGAACTGGTCCAGCTGTTCAAGGTAACGATGGTACTTTCAGCAGCGACCCGAAAAAACCTGCACCAGGAAACATAATTGAGTACCAAATTACCTACAGAAATATTTCGGAAGCTCAAGCTGGCACAGGTAACATACTCTTGAGAGCTGACAAAGTTGTAATTACTGAAGATGGCACAGCTGGTGGTAACAACTGGGCGTTAGACAATGATATTAGCGGTCAAATCGATACTAGTAACATTGTCGGATCAGCTAAAGATTCTGGCGCTGCAACCATCAATTTCTACAACGGTAATCCAGCAACCAACTCTGGTATTGATCAAACTGGCACAACAGTAGACACCGACGTTACCAAGTACGTGAATACCGTCACAGGTAATGTTGCACCGGGTGAGTCTAGAACATTCACATTCCGACGCAAGGTGAATTAGTCCGTTCGTAGTGAGCGCTTCAGCGCTCAATTAAGCGCTAAAGCGCTCACTACAAACAAGAAAGCAAATTTTTGAACAGGTTTATCAATATGAAGCGTTTTGCAATGGCGAGTATGGGAGCAGTAGCACTGATTGTTACACTTCCATTTGTTAATCAAATTCCCGTACTCACAAATATCTGGCATTCTGATGCTGCTTTTGCTCAAAATACCCAAGCTAAAAGCCAAGTACAGTTGCGCCTAGAAGCAGAAAAGAAGATATTAGGACAGCAAGTGCAGGGTAAGCAAAAAGAAAGCTGGCAAGCATTGCAAGGTAAAGCGGTAGTGCAACCAGGAGATGTACTGCGCTACACAGTCACTGGTGTCAATAATGCCAATAAAGCATTAAAAAATCTCGTGATCAATCAGCCGATTCCTAAAGGAATGATCTATGTGCTGAATTCTGCCACTGTGAATGCTAACACTGGTGCCAAGATTACTTACAGCATTGACAACGGACGCAGCTTTGTAGAAAAGCCAACGGTACAAGTCAAGCTTCCCAATGGCAAAGTCGAAACTCGTCCTGCACCTGCAATAGCTTACACCCACATTCGTTGGAATTTTGGCACATCCGTTGCAGCCAAGGCCCAAATCAAAGGAACTTATCAAGTGCAGGTGCGGTGAGTTGGGGATCGGGGATTGGGGAAGGTAGGGGTCCCCTTTGGGGATAAGGGGCAGGTGGGGCCCCCTCTGGGGATAAGGGGCAACGGGGATTGGGGATTGGGGATCGGGGATCGGACATTGGTTTTTTTCTCCGCGTCTAGTGCGTCTCCCTGCTAAGAGCTTCCTTGTCCCCCTTGTCCTTTTCCCTTGTCTCTCTAGTTTCTAAAAGTTTCACAGGAGAAAATTTAGTGCGCCGTCAAAGTTCGCGATGCCAGAATTATGCCACGAGTAGCTGGTTTAGGCGGATAGCGGCAACGTTTGTGGTGACAAGTGTATTGCAGAGTTCGATGTCTGCGATCGCTCAAGTTGAGAATAGCAAGCCGTTGACCAACTTTATAAATCAAGCTACTTATACTTATACAGATTCTAGTAATAATCTTAAATATCAAGGAACTTCCCGTCAGATTCAGGCTGCTCCCACTCCATTAGTTGACCCACTGGGACGAATTTTAGGATGTGGTGGCAATATTTTACCTGATTACACGGGCTTTTCTGTTGCTGTTTATGAATCTGACCCTAGTGACCCCACAGGAACAGAATTAGGAAGATTGTTACCCCTAACTCGCACAGAGTTACCTGATGCTCCTAACAATAATATTCCTGGTGGATTAAAACCAAATATTGAGAATAATAACCCCTATTTCCTAACTAATACAGAACCATTAGGTGCTTATAACTTCCTGCTCGATCCGAATTTGGGTCAAACAGATCCTGGTAGAACCTATATTTTTGTAATCAATCCACCACCTAATTCGATTTATAAACAGCGCCGGATCAAGATTCAAATCCTCCAAAGCACTGGTACAGAGAACAATGATGTTGTTCGGTATGTTGCTACATCCCTGGATGGTCAACCGATTACACTTACAGGTCAAACCCAAACTGAATCAACGGTTGCCTTAGTTGCTAATGCGGAACTCCAAGGACTAGATTTATTAGCTTTTGAATTTACTACGAATATGTGTCAGCCACAACAGGTGCAGATTGTCAAAACAGGCGATCGCGCTACGGCTGAACCAGGAGATACAGTTATCTATCGCCTCTCAGTCAGAAATTCCGCTGATGCTGCTTTGGATAGTGTGGTTGTCACTGATACTTTACCCTTGGGTTTCAAATTTTTACCTAAATCCGTTCGGGGTGAAATCGATGGTCAATCTGTCACCGTCACAGCAGACCGCAATGGCTCCAACGTGATTTTCCGGACAAATACTGTAGTTCCATCGGATAAAGTATTAAATATTGCCTATGCTGCCCAACTCACTCCAGATTCAGTACGGGGTTCGGGACGCAATTTAGCCAGTGTCACGGCTCAAAGAGCAGATAACCGTTTCATTACTAAAGACGGGCCAGCCAGCCACCAGTTACAAATTAGACCAGGAATTGTATCAGACTGCGGCACAATTATTGGTCGAGTGTTTGTAGATAAAAACTTTGATGGCGAACAGCAGCCAGGTGAACCCGGAGTTCCCAATGCAGTGATTTTCATGGAAGATGGCAACCGTATTACTACTGACCCTAACGGGGTATTCTCTGTAGTAAATGTTTTACCAGGCAACCATACAGGTGTTCTCGACCTCAGCAGCCTCTCTGGTTACACCTTAGCACCCAATCTCAAATTTAAAGAACGTAACAGCCAATCCCGCCTAGTACGTTTAGAACCCAGTGGTATGGCACGTATGAACTTCGCAGTCACCCCCACATCTGGTGAGGAGGTCAAGAAATGAATCTAGGTAGAAGGGAGTTACTTCAGTCTCAACATTTGAACGCAAATACTTTGAGACTATTGGGGGCGATCGCAGGGGCTGTAAGTCTAGCATTGTATCCCATCGTAGCCAAGGCAGAACACACCAACGTCATCCAAGATGCACCTCAGCAAGAAGACGCGGAGAAGGGAAGACGCGGTGACACGGGGAAGTTTTTTGAACTCAAACCAACTTTATCTGAGGATGCTATTGATTTATCTTTGGAGGACAAGTTATCCGTCCTACCAGATAACCCAACTACAACATCATCAGCAATACAGCCATTCCAACCAGCAGCCAATATCAAGTTACCCAAAAGTCTGCAAAAAGTAGCACAAAACACATCTTCTTCACCGACTCCCTTTACCTCTGTAAAAGTCCTCACCCCCAGCCCTGATACTGTAGTCGATATACCAGCAACCACGGTCATATTGCAATTTCCCGTGGATGCAAAAGTGGAATTACGTGTGAATGGGGATTTGGTAGATCCATCCTTGGTGGGACGGACAGAAAGTGACGCCAATACTAACTTGGTAACGCAGACATGGTATGGTGTTTCCTTAAAAGATGGAGCTAATACTATCACTACCCAAGTGGTAGGTTCTAGTGAAGCGCCTGTTAGTGTGCAGGTAGTGGTAAGAGGCGCACCCATAGAATTGAAGTTGGAAACCGTCGAGGCTAGGATTCCGGCGGATGGACGTTCCACAGCGACAGTGAAAGGGGAACTCCGGGATGAAAATGGGAATCGCTCCAACCGCGATGGAGTTGTGACTCTGATACCCACTGCTGGTGAGTTTGTTGGTAAAGATTTTAAACCTGATGAACCCGGATTCCAAGTAGAGGCAAAGAAAGGACAATTTAGCGCTACTCTCAAATCAAGTTTGAATGCTCAAACTGTCAGAATTCGAGCGATCGCCAATGATTTAGAAGCCTATACGCAACTGCAATTTGAAACAGCTTTACGTCCGAGCTTGGTAACTGGGGTAGTAGATGTACGTTTGGGTGCGAGGGGTACAGATTACTACAGCAGTTTTCGTGATTTTCTCCCACCGAATAAAGACAATAGTACTCAATTAAATGTGCGTTCGTCAGTCTTTGCGACTGGGGCGATTGGAGAATGGTTATTCACTGGTGCTTACAACAGTTTCCGTAACTTGAATGAAGATTGCAACTGTGATAACAGAGTGTTTCGTAGTTTTCAATTCAACGACCAAAACTATCCCGTCTACGGTGACAGTTCTAAGACAGAAGTAATCACTCCTTCTACTGATAGCGTCTATGCACGGTTAGAGCGATCGCCCAAAATACCTGGTGCTGAACCCGATTATTTCATGTGGGGCGACTACACTACTCAGGAATTTGCCCGTTCATCTCAGCAATTTACCTCAGTCACACGTCAATTGCATGGCTTCAAAGCTAACTATAGTCTGGGAAATCTACAATTCACTGGTTTATATGCCAATAACGTTGAAGCCTTTCAACGCGATACTATTGCTCCTGATGGTACGAGTGGTTACTATTTCCTCTCGCGCAGATTATTAGTTCCAGGTAGTGAAAATATTGCGATTGAGTCGGAAGAACTGAACCGTCCTGGTACTGTGTTAGAACGTAAACAACTCAATCGCGGTCTTGATTACGAAATTGACTATGATCGCGGTACTATCTTATTCCGGGAACCGATTCAACGTACTGACTTAGATGAGAATGGACAGGTTTTAGTCCGGCGTATTGTCGTTACTTACCAATATAAAGGTAGTGGTTCCGATAGTAATATTTACGCTGGTCGCCTGCAATACAACTTTGACCACACCCTCAACAAAGAAAGTTGGATCGGAACGACTTACTTCCAACAAGATCAGGGGATGCGTGACTTTGAACTCTACGGTGCAGATGCACAGATTGCTTTGGGTTCAAGAGGAAAATTGATTGCAGAATACGCGCGTTCCACAAATAGTTCTGATCTTTCAGGAAAGGTGAGCGGTTCGGCTTACCGGATTGAAGCCGAAGGAGAAATTTTCCCCGGTTTACGAGGGCGCAGCTACTACCGTTCCACAGATGCAGGTTTTGCTAACGATGCTACAACTAGCTTTGTTCCTGGTCAAACTCGCTACGGGGCGCAATTTACAGGAAAAATTTCGCCTACAACTAATTTACGGTTCCAATACGACCACGAAGATAATTTTGGGACTGCACCCCAACCACTAGATACTTTTGAGGAGTTATTTGCACCGCGCACACAAGCTGTTCCTGGGAGCAAAGTTGATAATTCTCTGACAACAATTTCTGCGGGTATTCAACAGCGATTTGGTAAAGCAACTGTGGATGTAGACTGGATACATCGCGACAGAGAAGACCGCTTGTGTGTAGAGACGTTGCAATGCAACGTCTCTACAACATCCGATCAATTGCGATCGCAACTGCAAATCCCGATTACCAATAAGCTTACTTTCCAAGCACTCAATGAACTGACTTTATCTTCAGAAACCGATACTGTTTATCCAGACCGGACAGGTTTTGGCTTAAATTGGGCTGTCTTACCTGGTGTGAATGTCAACTTGGCGCAACAGTTTTTTACTCGTGGTCAATATGACGATAACTCTATTACTAGTTTGAGCGTTAACGGTCAACATAAACTTGGTACAGATACGACTCTCACCGGTCGCTACACAATTTTGGGTGGAGCTAATGAACTGACTACCCAAGGAGCAATTGGATTAAATAACCGTTGGACGATCGCCCCTGGCTTAAAACTCAATCTTGCTTACGAACACATATTTGGCAACTTTTTCGGACGCACTGGAACAGGACAACAATTTTCCCAACCCTTCGCTGTCGGTCAAAGCGGTTACTCGGTGGGATTAGGTAGCGGTGATAGTTACAGCATTGGACTGGAATACACCAATAACCCAAATTTCCAAGCCAGCGCCCGTTTTGAGCATCGCAGTTCTTCGAGTGGTTCCAATACCGTAATTACCGCAGGTGCAACAGGGAAAATATCACCTGAACTTACTGCCTTGGTGCGTTATCAACAAGCCAACTCTAGCAATCAAAAACTAACAGGATTGGGGGATACAGCCAGCCTGAAATTAGGTTTAGCCTATCGTGACCCTAAAAACGATAAGTTTAACGCCTTGCTGCGTTATGAATATCGCAAAAATCCCGCCGTGATTCCTGACACTGTTCTGTTGGGAAGTGGTACAGGTTCCGAAGACCATACCTTTGCTGTGGAAGCTATCTACGCTCCGAATTGGCAATGGGAATTTTATGGTAAGTATGCTCTACGTAATAGTACTTCTTATTTAGCAGATGATTTAGTTGGAACTAGCACAGTTAACTTAGGGCAATTACGGGCTACCTATCGCTTGGGATACAGCATGGATTTGGTGGGTGAAGCGCGGTTAATTAGTCAAAGTGATTACACGGAAACAGGCTTTGTTGTTGAAGCAGGTTACTATTTCACACCTAATTTACGCCTGTCTGCTGGTTATTCTTTTGGTAAAGTTGATGACCGTGATTTTTCAGGAACCCGTTCCGCAGGTGGGCTGTATCTGGGTTTGACGGTGAAGTTGAACGAATTATTTGATGGTTTTGGATTGCAAAAAGTCCCGCCACGCCAGCAGCAAGAATCTACTAAGACCTTGGTGCAGAAATTGAAGAGGGCGACAACGGGGGTACAAAAAACCGAGATATGAAATTTCCCATCAAATGTAGAGACGTAGCAATGCTACGTCTCTACACATCGGGGTAACGGATTTGGAATTTGAACCATGACGCAACCAAAATTTCAGGGTAAATACAGAATCGAATCGACCCGTTTATCAAATCGCAATTATGCCGCCAACGGCTCGTATTTCATTACCATTTGTACACGCGATCGCATCCATTTCTTTGGCGATGTTATTGCAGGTGAGGTGCAATTTTCTCCAATTGGCGAAATTGCACAACGTTTTTGGATAGACATTCCCAAGCATTTTGATGACACCTACATTGATACCTACGTCATTATGCCCAATCACGTACACGGCATTGTTGTTATCGACCATCCCAAAAATGTAGAGACGTTGCACTGCAACGTCTCTACACAAAATGATGCACCATGCGACATTATCCAACGTCAATTCATGTCTGACATATCCCCTAAACCAGGTTCGTTAGGTGCGATCGCGCGCTCGTACAAATCTGCTGTCACCCGTAGGTGTCGGGAAAACGGTCATAACCATTTTGCTTGGCAATCACGATTCTACGACCACATCATTCGCGCTGATGGTTCTTTAGACCGCATTCGGGAATACATCATCAACAACCCCACCAAATGGGAAGAAGACAAAAATAACCCTGCAAATTTATGGATGTAATACCCAAACCCCCAAATGTAGAGACGCGAAATTTCGCGTCTCTACATCAATGTGATATAAAACCGTAATTTTACGTATAAATAAAACCCCTATGGATGGGAATTATATCTATGCTATGCAGTAAATTCACTTTACACAAAAACTACAAAATCAATAATTTTATACATATCACTAAGATTATTTAACGACTCTACACAAAATCATCAACTATTCAAACTGTTAATAATATGCCCAAGCTATCTATTTTCAATCTGAAGCGAAATCAACGTCATTGGCTACGCAACCTTCTGATTGCTCTCGGCACAATTCCAGTGGGTGTTTTAATTCCCGACGCTGCTCATGCTCTGAATTCGGGGTCGGTTTCCATCCAAATGGTAACAGATGACCAGTTGGTAGTTGACAGTAACTATTGCTCTACAAATCAAGGTCCACGAGCTGGGTATGTCGGCTTTAAGATTACCAATAATTCCGGGAGTACACTTAATGCCCTTCAGACAGACCTTTCAGGTTTAACCAATGGTTTCAGCTTGGCAGGTGGACAAACAGTAGGTCAATATATTGGTACCTTAGCCCCTGGTGCTAGCAGGACTGTATATTGGTATACGCAATATGCAATTCCTTGTTCGTTTTCTCCCCAAACCAGCGTTTTAACTGTAACGGTTAAGGATGCTAATCCTGGGACGGTCACTGGTACAGGAACAATCAAAACAGAATCTTACATTAGTGCTAATGCTGGTGGTCAGGTAATGTCTTCGGTTTTGGGGCCTGGGTATGTTGCTGGTCAGCTAATTCCCTATGATGTAGAGTACGAATTCGGAGGTGCAAACGCAGGCGATCGTTATAATCTCCAACCTACCGGGAATTTAACCTATGATGCTTCCTGTTTTCAACTGGAACGTTCGGAAATATTATCTTCTACTGCTACAGCTGTTCCTGTGGGAGCAGTCGATCAGCTCTTTTTTACAGCCAGTGCGAGACAACCGGGTTCTGGGTACTTAGTGAAAGTCCGCTACCAAATACGTTATCTGTGTGGTGGAGTTAGCACAACAGCAAGACCATACGCTGCTCAAACTAGTGGTGCTAATAACAAAAAGTACACTGGAAACTACGAGAGCCAATTAGCAACTTCTTTCCCAGCAGGTACTAGCGCCTTTAGCGTTACTAAAACAGCTTCATCGACAAATCTGCCCAATGGCGGTAATGTCACCTACACCGTTACGATTTCCAACACGAGCAACTTTGATGCACGAGTTGATAAAATCACTGACATTCTACCAGGGGGCGTTACCTTTGGTGGCATTGCAGGAGGCAGTAATATCACAGCAGCGAACTCCAGCATTATACCTGCAACTGGAGCAACAGGTTCTATTCAATGGGTAGGACAACCACCGAATTACTATACTATTCCTGCAAATAGTTCCATCAAGCTGATTTATACTGCCAATGTACCCAATATTCAGGGAAATTATAAAAACTCGGTAACTACTACTACAGGACAATCAACAACCCCAGCAGCACAAGCAACGGTTAGTGTGGGTGTTTTAGCTGCTAACCTTACTGTTACTAAAACCACCAACACCCCCAATGTCACTGCTGGAGGAACTGGAAATTATACCATCACTATCACTAACGCCGCTGGCGCAGGTACAGCCACCAATGTCAATATCTCTGATGCACTCCCTAGTGGATTTACTTATGCGTCTACGGGTTCAGTAACCCTCAATGGAGGTGCAACCCAAACTACAGTCACTAATCCTACGCCTGGAGCTACAAACCCCAGTTGGGGGACATTCTCTATCCCTGCTGGGGGAAGCGTGACAATTCCCTTCACTGTTAACATCGGCTCAAGTGTAAGCGCAGGAACTTATCAAAACCCTGCTACTGCAACCTATACTGATCCCTCTGGTAGTAGTGGCACTGCAAATTATAACTCCGCTTCCAGCACAGGCGAAGATGTCACCGTAGCATCATTTCCTGACCTGACGATTATTAAATCAGATGGCGGTAACAACTTCACCGCAGGAAGCACAGGAAATTACAGCATCACGGTCAACAACACAGGTACAGCAGCGACCTCTGGAACGATAACCTTCACCGACACCTTACCCACAGGATTGAGTGTATCCAACGGTGCTGTAAGTTTAACTGGTACAAATGCAGCCAACTGGACTTGTAGTGCTTCTAATAACACGATTACTTGTACCAGCAACACAGTTATTGCAGCAAGTGGTAGTAGTAGCTTCAACTTTAACGTCAATGTTGCGAGTAATGCACCAAGTTCTGTTACCAATACTGCATCCGTATCTGGTGGTGGTGAACCTGTTGCCAATAATGGTAATAATACGGGTAGTGATACAACTACGATTACTGTTCCATCTTTCCCTGACCTGACGATTATTAAATCTGACAACAATAATAATTTTGTTCAAGGAAGCACAGGAAGTTACAACATTACAGTTAACAACACAGGTACAGCAGCGACCTCTGGAACGATAACCTTCACCGACACCTTACCCACAGGATTGAGTGTACCCAACGGTGCTGTAAGTTTAACTGGTACAAATGCAGCCAACTGGACTTGTAGTGCTTCTAATAACACGATTACTTGTACCAGCAACACAGTTATTGCAGCAAGTGGTAGTAGTAGCTTCAACTTCAACGTCAATGTTGCGAGTAATGCACCAAGTTCTGTTACCAATACTGCATCCGTATCTGGTGGTGGTGAACCTGTTGCCAATAATGGTAATAATACGGGTAGTGATACAACTACGATTATTTCATCTGCTGCTAGTAACCCGAATGTACTGTTGGTGAAACGCATCACCGCCATTAACGAGTTATCTTTTACCGATTTCATCGACGGTGTAAATAACAGCAATTCTCCTAACTATGTACCAACACCTCGTGATACCGATGATAACAACTCCAATTGGCAGAATAATTACTTACAAGGTCGAATTAACGGTGGCACAGTTCGTCCTAACGATGAAATAGAATACACTATTTACTTCCTCTCCGCAGGTGATGCAACTGCACCCAAAGTTTTGATGTGCGATCGCGTCCCTAATAATGTCAGCTTCATCCCCACCACCTTTAATAGTTTCCCTACCAAAAACAGCACTGGCTTAGAAAAGGCTGATCGGGGGATTCTCTGGCAGTATAACGGTAATACCGAATCTCTTAGCAATATCAAAGATGGAGATGTCGCGCAATACTTCCCTCCTGGCGAAGATCCAACAGATGTTTATCCTACTGTTGACTGTGGTGGTGCTAATACCAATGGTGCAATAGTTGTGAACTTAGGGGATTTACCTAATGCTACCGCTATCGGTACACCCACTGATTCCTATGGTTTCATTCGCTTTCGGGGACGGGTGAAATAAAGTTAAAGGGCGCATAGCTATGCACCCTTTCAAATATGTGTTACATTATTTTTTACATACAAAATAGAAACAAGGAGAGGCATAAACTAAGTTTAAAGACTTTGTTATATAAACTCTCCTTGGTTTTCAGGCTAACGCTCTTACTGTATATCTCTCTTTATTTGTATACGCATACACATAAAAAAAACACAGTAATTTTACTGAGTTTTATGCTAAATAGATTAAGAAAGCTTGATGGAATTTTCTCAAAATTATTAGGAATAATATTACGCAAAACTACACGTGAAAATTAAAATTTCGGGTATTATTTGCGTATATCCCGAATGATTCGGGTAAAATCTAGTCTTTACTGACAGCAAGGACAATCTTCTCCACAGTCAGGACTATTTTTTCACTGGTGCAGGGTTGAGTAATTACCGTAAATTAATGTTTATGTAGCCAATCTAGTAAAAGGTGATTCGTCTTTTCAGGTTGTTCAAGCATAAACCAGTGTCCTGCTTCTTCGACTCTTTCATATCGCCATTCTCCTGCTACATATTTGCTTGATTCTTTGATTTGCGCTTCCCAGAGAAAATCATCTTGATCACTCCAGATAGCAAAAGTCGGAACAGACACCTGTTGTGGTTCTGGTAATTTATCCTGTAGAAAAGCAAGCAAAATTTCTGGAAGTGGATTTGCTTGTTCTAATTTTTGCATGGCTTCGAGTACGCCAGGTTTTAAAGCAAATTCTACAATTTTTTCCCTGTCTGGGTGAGTACGCAGGACTTCACGCAACAAACGACCATTGCTAGCACGATAAAGCTGAGGTGCAATCTTATGAATATTCAAAAAGTAAATCCATTCATAGCGCAGAATATCAAAAGATAAATCTACTAAACAAGCCAAGTGACCAACGGACATAGTTACAAAAGTCTTTAAACGAGTTGAGTAGACTGTTGCAATCTCCCAGCCGATCACAGCACCATAATCATGGGCAACTAAATGAACTTTGTTTAAATTAAGATTATCGAGTAGGGAAATAATATCATTGGCTAGAGCAGAAATCGTATACCGTTGAAGATGTTGGGGTTGATCACTGAGTCCATAACCAAGCAAGTCTGGACAGATAACGCGATAACCAGCATTCACCAAAGCAGAAACTTGATTTCGCCATAAATTACTGTCATCAGGCCAACCGTGCAGTAATAATACACATTCTTGACCCGAACCTAAATCTTGTAAAGAGTAGCGATCGCCTTTTATTTCTATAGTTTTTGTTCTCAGAGTCTCGTACATGAGTTTTGATGTTGAATATTCCACGTCAAACACCCTCAACATTACCTAGAATCAGAGTCTATAGTCGTTCACATTCTTGCTATTGGGAGCATATTTTTGCTAATAGTTCCGAAATTTTTTAGGAGACATTCCAACTAAACGCTGAAAATGACGACTGAGATGACTTTGATGAGCAAAACCACAGATAATTGCTACATCTGCAATACTAAAATCCGATTGTTGAAGCAACTGCTTTGCAAGTTCTACTCGCCTATAAATTACATACTGATGCGGCGTCATTTGTAACGACTGTTTGAACAGGCGACAAAAATAATAACAACTAATTCCGACTGTATTTGCCAAGTCTGCTAATTTAATATCTTCACTTAAATTTGCTTCGATGTAATCTATAACTTGCTTGAGTTTATATTTTGGTAATCCATCAGAATATTCAGGAAAACAATATTTTGATACCGAGAAGTTTTTAATTAAATGTACTGCTAAAGCTGTACCAAAAGACTCACCATATAATCTTCCTGCTGGACATCCAGATTTTAAATCAGCTTTCAGAGCATTCACGACATTTTGAATTAGTGGATCAAAAATATTCCATTTAGGTACAAATTCAATTTGTCGGCTATCTAATATTTCATCAGCAATTTTTTCAAAAAACGGAGATTTAAATGTCAGAATAGTAAAAGATATTGTTTCTTTCCAAGATGTCCAATGACTGGTGTGAGCAGGACACAAAGTAATTTCACCAGCACCCATTCGATATGACAAATGATTCCCACCCATACGACGTTCATGATGCGTCCACGAATTGACATCCATAATTTCTAGCGTCAACTGTTGCATCGTATGTTCACAAGTTTCTGAACCAGGATGTTGATAATGAGCGAGAAAAATGTTGTTCCAGTTTGCTTTTTGGCTAGTCAATAATGGTGGATGATAGAGAACTTGATTCAAGTCCTCCAAATTTGTCATATCTAAATTTGGTGACGTGGATTTAGGCATAGAGATTGTGATTTAATTTAACGTAAGTTTGATGAATTTACTTTAATCCCTCTCCAAATCCCTTCCCAAAACGGAGAAAAGCTTAAAAAACTATAAAAATTTCACCACTAGGCATTAAAATCTGCATTCTTTCAAGTCAGGAAGGAATTTAAAGAATATTAATCTAAGTTTTGATTTTATTTTTTGAGGTACAAACTCATGCTAGACTACTCAAACTTAGAGTTGGGAAAGTTCGGTGAGATCCCGGTACTGTGCCGCAGCTGTAATCCGATTGGAAATTGTTAGTAGTTAGTCAAATAACCAGCAAACAACAACTAATTCGGTTAGTCAGAACGCCAATTTCTAAGGGTGTCGCCAAGACGCATTGTTTCTCTGCTCCCTGCGCTGCACAGGGAAGGAGCCTTAGAGGTGTATTTATCGTCAATTTCTGTCCCTTGTCCTGGTATTTTTTACAGCACGTCCGCGCGAGACGGTACTCTATCACGCATCCGTATCCCTGGAGGGATTGTTACTATTGGACAATTTCGGATTGTCGCTGATTTAGCTGAGAAATTTGCTGCGAGTTATGTCAATATTACTAATCGTGCTAACTTCCAAATTCGTGAAGTTCACACACAAATAAATCCTGAAGTTTTGCACCAACTGCGAGAAGCTGGTTTAGCTTCGCCGATTCCGGGTGTTGATCATCTACGTAATATTATGGGTAGCCCAACAGCCGGGATTGATGCAGAAGAATTGATTGATACGCGATCGCTCATTCGCGCATTAGATAATTACATCACCACCCATGCTGAACTTGCGCCTTTGTCACCAAAATTCAGCATTGCAGTTGACGGTGGAAGTGCGCTAAAAGTGTGCGATCGCCCCAATGATATTGTCTTCAGTGCTGTTGAAATCAGTACACAGATATACTTTCATCTCAAACTGAATTTAGGTGAATCATTTCTAAATACAGGTATATTACTGCAACCCCAAGCATGTGTAGACGTAGTAGGTGCGATCGCCAAAGTCTATTTGCAGTATTCTGCACTAGAGCCAGAAAAGGTTACGGGCTATCGTAAATCCCGTAAACTTCGTTTATTTGAAGTTCTACACAACTTGGGTAGAGAAAGATTTCTCCAAGAAGTAGAAAGTCATCTTCCCCACTCCTTGCAACAACTTCCCAATATCCGCACTTCTCAAGTCATACAACCATACCTAACTCGCTATCTCCATCTTGGTGTTCACCCCCAAAGACAACAAGAACTTTCCTACATTGGTGTTGTACTACCACTCGGTAAATTAGAAACATGGCAAATGCACGGTTTAGCAGACATCGCCCAAGGTTACGGTATTGGTACACTTAGGCTCACACCCTGGCAGAATCTTCTGTTAACAGATATTCCTGATCAATATATTCACGAAGTCAAGAGCAAAATAGAACACTTAGATTTGCATTGGTCGCCAACCAAAATACACAGTGCTTTTGTTGCGTGTGCTGGTAGTACAGGATGTGCATCCTCAGCAACAGATACCAAAAATCATGCCTTAAAGGTAGCTGAGTATTTAGATCAACGCATCACCCTAAATCAACCTGTCAATATTCACTTTACAGGATGTCCAAAGTCTTGCGCCCAACACAACAACGCCGATATCACTCTCTTGGGTATCAGTGAAGAAAAGTATCACGTATATGCTGGAGATAGTGACAATGAAAGCAAATTTGGGCAAGAACTTTATCAGTCTGTAGCTTTTGCAGAATTACCCTCATTATTAGAAAAAATTCTTCAAGTTTACACTGCAAAACGTCTAACTCGCCACGAATCATTGGGAGAATTCGCCAACCGATATAGTATTACAGAGTTGCAAGATATGGTTGAGGAGGAGAGGGGGGACACGGGAGACAAGGGGGACACGGGGAGCCACTGCGCCCTTACGGGTTAAGAGCGTTGTAGCACGTGGCGTGGACAAGGAGGACAAGGGGACAAAACAATCTAAAATCCAAAATCTAAAATCGAATGACTATTGACTATATTCGAGATGGGAATGAAATATATCGCAAATCCTTTGCCATGATTCGGTCGGAGGCAAATTTATCTATGCTGGCGCCGGATGTAGCGAAGGTAGCAGTGCGTCTGATTCATGCTTGCGGGATGACTGATATTGTAGATGATTTAGTAGCTTCGCCTACTGCTGTCTTATCTGGACGTACAGCAATAGCAGCAGGCGCACCGATTTTGTGTGATTGTCGCATGGTGGCTGAAGGAATTACCCGTAAGCGCCTACCAGCAGATAATCCGGTGATTTGCACTCTGAATCATCCCGATGTACCAGAACTTGCCCAAAAACTGGAAAATACTCGTTCTGCTGCGGCTTTAGAGTTGTGGCGATCGCACTTAGAAGGATCTGTGGTAACGATTGGTAATGCACCTACTGTTTTATTTCGACTACTGGAAATGCTGGATGAAGGCGCACCCAAACCCGCGTTGATTTTGGGTTTTCCGGTTGGATTTGTGGGGGCCGCAGAGTCAAAAGCAGCACTTGCAGCCGATAGCCGTGGTGTGCCATTTATGACATTAAATGGACGCCGGGGAGGAAGTGCGATCGCAGCTGCCGCAGTTAATGCCTTAGCAACGGAGAAGGAATAATGAAAGGTCGTCTTTATGGTGTCGGTGTTGGGCCTGGAGATCCAGAACTATTGACTCTCAAGGCATTGCGCCTACTAAAATCTTGTCCAGTGGTTGCCTATCAATCAGCAGAAGATAGAGAAAGTATTGCTAGGGGTATTGTGGCTGAATATCTCCCAGGGAACCAAATTGAGGTGGAGTATCATCTTCCCCGCGCCCTCGATCCCTACGAAGCACAACCAATTTACGACCAAGTTGTTATTCCTATTGCCGAACATCTCGCGGCTGGACGGGATGTTGTAGTTTTGTGTGAAGGTGATCCGTTATTTTACGGCTCATTTATGTATGTATTTACACGATTATCTGATCAGTTTGAAACAGAAGTTGTACCAGGAGTTTCCTCACCAATGGGGTGTGCTTCTGCATTGACAGTACCCCTGAGTTATCGCAACGATGTTTTTAGCGTCTTACCAGCCACCTTACCAGCCGAAACCTTGAAAGCACAATTGTTAAACGCTGATGCAGCAGCAATTATTAAACTGCGGCGACATTTTGCGAAAGTGCGCGATGTGTTGGATCACTTAGGAATGGGATCACGGGCGCGTTACATTGAAAGAGGTACGATGGTAAATCAAAAAATTATCTCTCTTGATGAAGTAGATCCCGTTCAAGTACCTTATTTTTCGATGATTTTGGTGCCAAGTCAAAGTCGATTATAGATAATACGGTTCAGTTAAGAAGAAATGTAGGTTGGGTTGAGCGCAAGCGAAACCCAACAAAGCCTTGATAATGTTGGGTTTCGTTCCTCAACCCAACCTACTACTCTGTCAAGTTTGAATTGAGGGATAAAGAAACGAACCACATAGACGCGTCAGCGGCTTCCCGCAGGGTAGGGCGCAAAGAACGCGAAGTAAAGAGAAAAAGAAGAAAATAAAAAATTGGTTTATCTATCAAAATCACCTTGACAGAGTACTACGCTAGTTTTAGTTTTTAGCCTTAACTGAACCGTATTGGATTATAGATAATACGATTAGTGCTAAAAAAGCGATCGCATCGGATATAAAAAATAGCGATCGCTTAAATTTTAACTAGTGGTGAGACTAAACTCCTGATGATTAATTGAGTGTTCTGGATCACGATAGTGTGAATCTAGCCAACAACGCGGTAAAGACTCACCAGAGGGAAAACTCATCTCCAATTTTGTGTATGAATCAGGTTCTTGTAATTCTTCCCCTGCGTGTGTCACCCCCATTACTTCTTGAATACAGGGGTTGAAGAGTCGGTCTAGAGTCAAAATCTCGACTAGAGTTCCTGAGGGTTTATGCATCAAGAACATAGTAATTCTCCTATGTCAAGAGCTACTAAATATATACTAGACCGAATTCAGTCCTAAAACTAATTTACGCAATAGTTTGCAAAATTAATACATAATCTAATTTTTATAACTTTAGCTTGGTTTTGTCTGCTTACTACGAACTGCACAATTACCTGCAAAATCATCTAAACTCAAGGTGTATGCTCGTTTGCTCAACTGTGTTATGTCCTCTATCATAAACTCTTTACCACCAAACCTTGCCAAAATTGTCCAGCGCTTTCAACGTGCTACAGATCCGAAACGACGCTACGAACAGCTAATTTGGTATGGTCAGAAGCTGAAGGAGTTTCCAGAAGCTGATAAAATCTCAGAAAACAAAGTACCTGGGTGTGTTTCCCAAGTTTATATTACGGCTGCTTTGGCAGACGATAAAGTCATATTTCAAGGCGATTCAGATTCTCAATTAACTAAAGGGTTAGTCGGTCTTTTAATTGAAGGTTTGAATGGACTTACAGCTGCTGAAATTGTTCAACTCACTCCCGATTTTATTCAAGAAACTGGCTTAAATGTTAGCCTGACACCTTCTCGTGCTAATGGTTTCTATAATATCTTCAAAACCATGCAAAAGAAGGCTTTGGAATATCAAAGTTAGGGGAAAAGGGAAAGGGGAAATCTTTTGTTTACAATTTAATTAATTATAAAAGCTATTAATAATCAATCACAATACAAATTTGTCTAATGTCAACTCATTTATTATCATCTCCTACTAATTTTGGGATCGGTGGAGTAGTCAAAGAACTCAGCTGGAACTGGGAAAATCAGCAATTGCGGATTGTTTATGAAACGATTGGTAATGGATCACCGCTATTGCTACTTCCTGCTTTTAGTACTGTCTCTACACGAGAAGAAATGAGCGGGATAGCTAGGTTACTTGCTCCCTATTTTCAAATTGTCGCTGTAGATTGGCCAGGATTTGGAGATTCTTCCCGTTTACCTGTAAATTACGAACCTGCAATCTATGAGGATTTTCTCGAATATTTTGTTACCTCTGTATTTAATAGTCCTGTAGCAGTAGTTGCTGCTGGTCATAGTGCAGCTTATGTTCTGAAATTAGCTCGTAAGAATTCCTCAGTATTTTCACGATTGGTTATCGTAGCACCTACTTGGCGTGGTCCCCTACCAACAATGGGTGTAGATCGACAGCTAGCAGGGGTATTTAGAGAAATAGTGCGATCGCCTATCGTAGGACAAGTACTCTACAAGCTCAACACTGTGCCATCTTTTTTAAGTTTTATGTACCGTCGCCATGTCTACGTAGATGCTGCTAAACTTACTCCTAGCTTTATTAAGCATAAGTGGCAAAATACCCAACAACCAGGAGCTAGATTTGCACCTGCTGCTTTCGTAACTGGAAATCTCGACGCTGTACACAACCAAGCTGATTTTTTGGCATTGGTTCAAGATTTATCTGTGCCTTTACTGGTGGTAATTGGAGAATCCTCTCCCAGCAAATCCCGTGCTGACATGGATGCTTTGGCTGGATTAAGCGGAGTTCAAACAGCAATTCTTCCTGGTTCTTTGGGAATGCATGAAGAATATCCAGAAGCAGTAACAGAGATGATTTTGCCCTTTTTGAGAACTGCTTCGTAAAGGGAGAAAAACTAACCAGCAATCAAAAAATAACCATCAATCACTAACCATTTTTGTACATCAGTGCTTAAATGGAAAATTAAAAAGCCCTATGAATAATGATTTTTACAATCAGGGATTAGCGAGAGCAAACCAAAAAGATTATGCTGGAGCGATCGCAGAATTTACTCGTGCTATTGAGATTAACCCCTACTTTGCTGATGCTTTCTGTCAACGGGGTTTAGCGTACTATGATTGTGGTGAAATTCTCTTAGCTGTTTCTGATTATACGGCAGCTCTGCAACTAAATCCTGAAAGTGTAGAAGCTTATTATTGTCGCGCTTTGGCTAGGGTGGCGCTGAAAAATTTACCGGGAGCGATCGCAGATGCAGATCAAGCGATTCGTCTGAATCGCAATTATGCTGCGGCTTATCATTTACGAGGAATGGTATACCGGAAATTGGGTCAGATTCAAGATGCGATCGCCAATTTTAAATTAGCCGCAGATTTATATTTACAACAAAAAGATAAAGAAAATTGTCGTCTGTGTTTAGAAAAAATTCAACAACTGCAACCAAAACGAACTTCTGCTGTGGTTCACGAATCAACTACCCCCACTACACGGATTATATCGCCAGAGGAATATTTCACCCAATTGTTGGAAAAGGCTGAAAAAGGAGATACTCGTCAAGCCTTGGAAGATTTAAACTGGGCGTTACAAGTAGATCCGCAAGACGCCCAAGCTTATTGCTGTCGGGGAGTGGTGCGTTATAAACAGGGAAACTATCGTGAGGCGATCGCAGATTTTAACCAAGCGCTACAACTCAATTTTCAAGATGCGATAGTGTATCGCAACCGGGGAAGGGCGCGTTCGCAGTTAGGAGATCATCAAGGAGCGATCGCAGATTTTAACCAAGCACTGCAACTACAACCAGAGGATGCACTGCTTTATATTGCCAGAGGTAATGTCTATCGGGCAATGGGTAATTATCTCGGTGCGGTAACTGACTATACTAAAGCCCTAAGTATTCATCCTGATGACCCTCAAGCTTACTACAATCGAGGTCTTGCCTATGCTCACATGGAAGAAATGCAACGCGCCATAGCAGATTATCAGCAAGCAGCAAGTATATTTTGTGAAAAAGAAGACTGGAGAAATTACGAACAAGTCCTGGAAAACCTCAAAAAAATCCAGTCTCCAAGCATTGAATCAAAGCAAGGTAAGTATAACCTGCTACGACAACGTTTGTTGAGACTGGTCGGGGGATACTGGGAAATAGCCCAACGGTTAATTGATCAAACAAAAAGATACTATCCTGGGATGTCAGAAGAATGGTATATAGAAAAAGTGATTGATGATTTGGAACGCGATCGCGGGAGGTAAAAGCAATACGATTCTGTTAAGAGTTCTCTTTCATTGGATGTGCGATCGCGATCTGGTTTATTTTTTAGACGTCATCTAAACCAAAAATAATAATTACAAATGGAGATGGGAAGCTGCTATGTAGGTGTCTACTATTCTTGTCCTCTTCATTATTTTATTTGGTAATTCAAAAGAACAATTATTAGTTTTATTAATAACTCATAAATAAATTATCTAGCCTGACAAAATATATATAAATATCTATCTCTAGAGAGAGTATTTTGTAAAAATTTATATTCAGATTTTCAGCCTACAGGTCGATTCGAGATTCCTAGATTTCCGATTATAAAGTTACTATGCACGCATTGAAAAACATCAATGCGAAATGCAATCAAGAAAATTTTATTGAGGCAGGCTAATAAAAATAGATGCTCATTAAATAGCGGCATTTAGGATTTATGACTGCACAATACTCTCTTGATTTTATATTATTTTCTGAGTCGTGGAGAAATTAAAATGCAAAAAACTATTTCTTTTTTAGGTTCTATTTTGCGTCCCGTACGTTTTCTAGTTGTAGCTTTTACATGTGCTTTGCTGCTATTCTCTAATGCTTTTCCTGCTGCTGCAATTGAAAGCTATCAAAGCAACCCAACAGAAGCTACCGATCAATTGCTTGATACTCAGCGTGAAACTGACAAGGTAGCTAAATCTGCTCCCCTGGGATTGAAAGAAACTCAAAAGCGTACCAGTGGCGGAGGACTGAACGAAGTTCAAGGTACTGCTGACATTGAAAACATGAATCGTCCTGAAAATTCTCAAGATGCAGTTTCAGTAGAAGAAGAAGTAAGCAACTTCCTGAAAAAAGTCACTGGCAATAAATAATAAGCATCAAATTTCTTTCACCCCAGTATATTCAACTGGGGATTTATTTTTAAATTAAATCTATATATAGACATATATTTTATATATTTGAAGATCAAAATATTTTTGAGATTAAATCATGCTCTGTTTACCAAATAAATCACAATCATTCTTTGGGTTGATGTTGTGTAGTTAATGAATTGCTGAAGTTATAAGAGGAGTTAGCTTAAGGATTTGAAACAATGCGTCCATTAAATATTGGTTTGACAGATGAACAACGCCAAGGTGTGATTGAACTACTAAATCAAGATTTGTCAGATTCCTATCTACTGGTAGTGAAAACCAAAAAATTCCACTGGGATGTGGTTGGGCCTCAGTTCCGCAGTCTGCATCAAATTTGGGAAGAACAGTACGAACAACTGACTGAAAATATTGATGCTATTGCTGAACGAATTCGTGCTTTAGGTGGTTATCCCATTGGTACAATGGAGGGATTTTTGAAGGCAGGTTCTATCAAGGAGCAAGCTGGTAATATTCCTACAGCAACCGATATGGTAGCTTTGCTGGTAGATAACCATGAGCAAATTATTCGCAATCTTCGTGAACATATTGATCGTTGTGCTGAAGAATTTCACGATCAAGGAACAGCTGATTTCCTCACAGGATTGATGGAAGGTCACGAAGAAGCAGCTTGGATGCTACGTTCCTTTATTGAGGGAGAAGAATTGCAACCTGATGGTTCTCAACCGGAAACACGAAAAACACCCGTAGGTGTGTAACTCAAGGTAGATAGAATTAACAACTAATGACTAATGACAAATGACAAATGACCAATGACTAAAAAAATATAAAGCACAACGAGTTGTTAAGGTGATTTATAACTACCAACTCGAATAGTTAACTGACCTTTGCGGGGGTCTTCGTTAAAGACAAATGCTCCTTCTTCTTTTTCACCACGAGATAAAAAGTCTATTTGTTGTTCTCCGCTTTGGGTGACTTTCCCTTGGATTTCTAACTCAGCTATCAGTTGTACTGACTCGGCTGTCTCTCCACCTGTATTGACAATTTCAAACGGAACATAAAATTGTCCATCAGCTTCCCAAATTTTCTGTTTGTTACTGACAGAAAGAACGGGGGGTTGATCTTTTTCGTTTATCCATATGTAAGCGACTAAGCTTACAATCACAGCCAGGATTAATAAAGAAATACTTAAAGTAACCCATTCCGCAGCAGAACGCTTTGGTTGTTCTTGTTCTGTGTTCATATAGCCAATCTACCAGCAGCGCCACCAATTGTTCCAGGTAATCCTAATAGTAATGTGTATTCCAACCACATTCTCCACGGATCATTAATAGTCAATTTTTGAAAAAACCACAGCATAAAAGCTGCTGCTATTAGTGATACTAAATAAGACATGATTGTTTCACTGATTGGTCTTTGGAAAAGACCTCGTTGCTGTTTGCGTTTTCGCTGATCCGAAAAGCCAGCTTCAAATACAATTGCATAGGAAATTAGCAAGGATACAGCAATAATTGCTATCAGTCGCGGTGGTGAAACCGCCGCCGCTAACATGGGAATTTCATCTGTAGGGGCGATGTTAAATGCGATGACGATCGCACCAATTATAGTGGCACCAATATCTGCAAAGGTGGCATATAATTCATCAGATATATAATTCCCAGTAAGTTTGTTTTCCTGAGATTTTGTTTGTCTGTCTGAATTAATTTCGCCGCGAGTGTCTCCTAAAAATTGATTGGCTAGTGCCACGCCAAGAGTAAATGGTACGCTTTCAAATACAATTTTGCCGAGAATTTCTCTGAGGGAAGTTTCTGATGTCAGTTCTTGTAATAACAGCAGTATCAATGCAGAACAGGCAATTCCAATCGCTATTGCTTCTACAGTATCTGTGAGTGCTTCGTAAGGTCGAGTACCATGTCTACGTTTGCGAAAGCCTTCTGTACGGTTGAGTAAGAAAACCACTATAAAAGTCAGTGCGATCGCTAACATCACCATCGACGGTTTAGCAATAGATCCAATCCACCAAACTTCCATCGTATAAAGTAACGGAGTGCCAAATAAAAAGCCACCACACATTCCTCTAACAATATCGTTGATTTCATGTGTCCATATATTTTTTTTATGTTTATTTCTTACACCCATTATTTTTTATCTGTAAGGCTTGTTCATAGTCTTTTGTGTCTGCTCATCTGTCTTATATCAATTCTTCGTGAAGCTGCATAGAATTTTACCCCTCCCCTAACCCCTCCCCGCTTGCGGGGAGGGGTCTTTGTATGCGTCTTCATATTAAATTGGTATTAGGTAATATATTAGCTTTCAGGTTTATAATTTAGTCTTAATTTTATTATCAAAAATCTATCTTTTGGTTATTTGTATATACAAATATATATCTCCAGATCGATGTTTGCCAAGAAAATTAATAATACCATTTTTATGTAAATAAATCATCAAATTCAAAATAAATTATGAGTATCGAAAACAGAGTAGAAGCAACTGCTAAAAACATTGAAGGAAAAGTTCAAGAATTAGTAGGTGAAGTAACTGGAAACCCCCAGGATAAAGCTGAAGGTCAAGCAAAGCAAGCAGAAGCAAATCTGCGCCATACTGTTGAAAATATCAAAGATGATGTAAAAAAGTCTTTAGATTCGTAAGAGATTAAATCTCTGAATGCTCTATAGCAACAAGAACCCCAACTTCTTTAATAAGTCGGGGTTCTGATAGCATTTAAATTTTTCGATAAAGTTTAAATAAATTCAGTTATGAAAAAAGGTTAGCACCTAATTAAGTTGGCTCTAACCATAGTTAATATACACATACGCAAGACTATCCTAAACAGCACTTCTCCGTGTAATCAAACTCCAGATAAAAATAGCAACTATTGCACCAATGATGGCAACAATTAAACCTGGAATACTGAAAGTTGCTGTTGTAAGTGCCAAATTACCCGTATTTAATAAATTAAATAAGCTTCCTCCAATTAATGAACCTATGATACCTAACAGCATTGTTGCAATTATTCCACCACCTTGACGTCCAGGGTAGATTGCTTTGGCAATGGCTCCCGCTATAAGACCTAAAATTATCCAAGCAATAAGATTGATCATAACCACTATTCCTCAAGTATTTATTTCTAGTATAACGATTATTAACTCTCAACTTTTCTATCTCAAGTTCAGTTGAAACTCTATCGCAAGAGATAAACTATACATAATAATTCATATAAATCAATTAGTAAGATAAACCTACGAATAAAATATTAGTATTTTTTGCTAAGAGCTTATCGGTATAAATGCGAGCAAAAGTGTGTCTACATAGTCTTAAAATTGAGTAAAAGCGTTAAATTTAGCCTAAGTAACAGTGATATAAAATTTTGAGCTACTCTTGAGTTCAATGTAATAATTTCAAAATGTTAAAGGTCATGCATCACATTGAGTAGTGTCATGTATTGTAACTTTTGTTTTAAACTCGTTATATTTTGAATTTTTATAAATAAAAATAAATTTGACTAAATAATTCAATAAAGAGATCACTTAGCAAATTTATTTGCTTCAAAAAAAAGATGAACAGATATAATAGGAGGACTGCGCTAAACCTTGAAGGTATAGCGCGGTTTCATTCACACTACTAACCCTGAACGCAGGGCGCGAACAGCAGCTTGGGTACGGTCATCAGCACAGAGTTTGTTTAAGATATTGCGAACGTGGGTTTTAACAGTCCCAACTGTAATATAAAGTTTTTCAGCGATTTGCCCATTACTACATCCGGCGACAATTAACTCAAGAATTTCTAATTCTCGCTGAGTTAAAGGATAAGTTTCTAATACTTGTTCGTATTCTGGTGCTAGAGCATCTATTTTTACAGTCTTAGGCTTATCAACGGACTGATTTTCAGGAAAAACTTGTCGCATTTGTTGTAATACGACGTTGGCGATCGCCGGATCAATCCAGGAATTACCTTCGTATGTTGCTTGGATTGCTTCTGTTAATCTCTCGATGCTTGTATCTTTCATATAGTAAGAATCAGCACCAGCAGCAAAAGCAGCAAGTACTGTATCCTCTGAGTGTTCCATTGTCAGGATGAGGATTTTAGTTGTCAAATCTCCTGTCTCAGTTTGCCACTGTCTAAATCTGCGAGTGAGTTCAACACCATCCATATCTGGCAAGCCTATATCTACCACAGCGACATCCGGCTTGGCACTTTCCAAAAGTTTCAGACCCTTAGTAGCATTTGCAGCTTCACCGATTACTCTAACTGTACTGTCGCTCTGTAATGCTGCTTTTAGTCCCATTCTTGTCAGGTCATGGTCTTCAATTAAAACAATACTAATTTCGCTCATTGCTACTTATACTCTCTACTAATTCCATCTGTCGTAGGCCGACATTTAGTGATTTGTTTTTTGTATTTTCCAAAACCTAAGATAGATGATTTTTTAAGAAATTTGCATCCACCAATAGAGATAGTCATTTCCACGTTTGTTACTCACGTGCTAGATTAAAATATAGCCAAAGATATATGGCTAAATCAGAAATGACTGTGGAATATTGACCTAAGCTATATTTGAGCGCTACTGTGGATTGCTAACTAATCAATTTGTCGGTGTAAAAGTAGCAAGCAAGAATTATGTTAGACAAGAATGTTAAGCAATAAATTTATTATAAATTTACAAGCACTTAATATGTGCTGTAGTGATGAGAAATTATTCTAAATAAATTTATAGTATTAACCCAAGTCGATAGTTGTAACAGAATGCGATCGCACAACTTTTAAGCTCATCCCCGACTAAAGTCTGGGAGTTTTACGGGAATTGGGCATTGGAAAGAACGATTTTTGCCTATGTCCCAAGGATGCGGATGGCGATTCTGAACACCCCAGCCACGCTTTGGCAGCAACCGAAGCTGTGTTTATGTGATATTTCAAACACAAGAAACACCGCTTTGCCTTAGACTATCAGCTTGGTGCAGCTACTACCTTCTACTTTACTTAGCCCAAGCAAGCGAAAGAATAACGATGTTAAGCTTTTCGTTTCATAGCAAAACTTTATTGCAACTCTGACCAATGGCTGAAGACGTTATTCAACCAGTCAATCTACAATTGGGTTGAAATGGTCTGCGGAGTATTTTTTTACTAATAGTTTTGATTTAGATTTGTTCTACTTCTAAGTGATAACTGGAGGGAAAGGCAGGTAAGCAATTCAAAATTCATAAATCTAATTACAGTAAGCATTATGGCTAGTAATGGTGTGAAAAATTAAAGCGTAACAGCTTACTTTTCTATGGGTAGAGATGTATTTGGGAATTTAAATTTTTGCTGATTGCTAAATTTTAAGAAGTATTAACATTTTTAATAATTAGCCATCAGTCCTACTCTGTTACTCTAGTCACAAGAGTGAATTTAGGATACAAATAATTCAATTTTACCAAGTGATGGCGCCAAGAGTGATTAACATACTGCTAGTGGAGGATGATGAGGTTGATGTCATGAATGTCAAACGGGCATTCAAAAAAGTCAATATTACTAATCCATTACACATTGCCACTAATGGTATAGAAGCCCTAGCAATGCTACGTAGTAGTAATGGCGAACCTCCTAAAGTTCCTAATGATCGACGTTTGATATTGCTAGATTTGAATATGCCTAAAATGGGAGGGATCGAATTTCTCCAAGAATTACGCTCTGATCCACAACTCAGACTCACTCCCGTGGTGGTAATGACAACTTCTAATCAAGATAAGGACAGAGTAGAGGCATATAATTTGAATGTTGCTGGTTATCTGGTTAAGCCTGTGACATTTAATAATTTTATTGAACTCATGACAACACTCAATAGGTATTGGACTATATGTGAAATGCCTTAATTTAGTCAAGTGTCAAGTGTCAAATGTCAATTGAAAATAGTTAGTACCTCATAACTAACCACTAACCACTAACCATTAACTAAAAAAAGTATCTAAATGGCATGGCTAGAAAACTTCAATGTTATACGAGAAGCTGTATATAAGAGCAATAATGAAAAGCGATGGAAGAAACGCTGAAAGTATTAGTTGTAGATGATGATGAAGTAGACCGCATGGCAGTCCGGCGGGCTTTGAAAGCAGCTGGGATAAGTATACAACTACTTGAAGCCGATGATGCTAAAAGTGCGATCGCTCATTTGCAGGATAATTCTTTTGACTGCGTTTTTCTCGATTATCGCTTGCCAGATCAAGATGGTTTGACCTTGATCAACGATATACGTTCTCGTAACATAAAAGTGCCTTTGGTAGTCCTTACCGCCCAAGGGGACGAACAAATAGCCGTCGAGTTGATGAAAGCTGGTGCTGTAGACTATCTCTCCAAGTCAAGAGTCTCACCAGTAACATTAACGCAAGTTTTACGCAATGCTATTCGAGTCTACCGAGCAGAAATGCAAGTAGCTTTGGTTAACCAGCAACTTCGAGAAAGTAATGAATTGCTAATTCGTAAAAATCAAGAATTGAAAGTCCAACAACAACAAATAGAACTACAAAACATCAAGTTAAGAGAAGCATCACTGCTCAAATCCCAGTTTTTAGCGACCATGTCTCATGAACTGCGGACACCGATGAATGCTATTATTGGCTTCTCACAACTATTACTACGCCCCAAATGCGGCGACTTGTCACCTCAACAAAGAGATATGGTGGAACGCATCCTCAATAATGGCAAGCATTTGTTAATGTTATTAAATGAAGTTCTTGATTTTTCCAAACTGGAAACTGGTCGATTAAGCCTCAAAGCAGAAATATTCGATTTATCACAGGTAGTTAAAGCAACTGTCGCTGAAACATTTTCTTTAGCAGAGGCAAAAAAACTTGCTGTACAGGTTCAAAATAACTTACAAAATAGTATGGTATTTAATGACCCTGTTCGTTTGCGACAAATTTTAATGAATCTGCTCTCGAATGCGATTAAATTTACAGAATCAGGTAGTATCGGCGTAGATGTAAAAGAACTGCCAGATCATCAAATAGAAATTGCAGTTTGGGATACAGGTATTGGTATTGCTCCCTCAGATTTAAAATATATTTTTGAAGCTTTCCGACAACTTGACCAGAGTCTAACTCGTAAATATCCTGGTACAGGTCTCGGTTTGCCAATTGTAGATGCACTAGTCCAAATGATGGGGGGCAAAATCAGTATCGAAAGCCAATTGAATCAAGGTTCCGTGTTTCGGGTCACAATACCACGTCAAGTTTCATTATCTAAGCAACAAAATCAAGATGGAGCATCAAAAATTTCTCAGGTATTACCGTCAAAAAAGACTTTAAGTAAACACTCAGATATATTCCATTTGCCACAGGAGCAAGGGCAACCAGTACCAAGAGAAAGAGGAATGTAATTTTAGTCTTGATTATTGGTCATTGGTCATAGATTAGTAGTTAGTAGTTAGTAGTCAGTAGTTGGTATATATTTGGTTGCTTCAAACAACAAACAACAAATGACAAATGACTACAAGAATATATTATTTATAAATATAATATGTATTCAAATATAGATAAGAAAGTAGAAAAAATTCTTGCTGTTGATGATACTCCTGACAATCTATTTTTACTACAGACAATCTTAGAAATTGAGGGGTATGAAGTTGATTTAGTGTCAGATGGTGTAACTGCCTTAAAGCAAGTTGAAGAATCTCCGCCAGATTTGATTTTACTAGATGTGATGATGCCAGGATTAGATGGCTATGAAGTCACACGACGTATCCGTAATCACCCTTTTCTAGATTATATACCAATCCTGTTACTAACAGCCTTTCATGATGTCAGTGTTGTGGAAGGTTTGGATGCAGGTGCAGACGACTTTATCCGCAAACCATTTGATCAAGATGAACTATTGGCGAGAGTGCGATCGCTACTACGACTTAAGCATAGTCTTGATGAACAAAAAAAATTATTTAGCCAGCAGGAAGACTTTGTTTCACGTTTAACTCATGACTTACGGACTCCTTTAGTTGCTGCTGACAGAATGCTGAATTTGTTTGAGCAGGAAAGATTCTGCAAAATTTCGCCAGACATGAAACAAGCAATTACAGCAATGATTCGCAGTAACCAAAACTTGTTGGACATGGTTAACACATTGCTAGAAGTCCATCGCCTGGAAGCAGGTAAAAAGACAATGCAATTTGAAAGCTGTGATGTTTGTGAAATTGCAGCAGAAGTGGTTCAAGAATTAAATCCACTCGCAGATGAAAAAGAAATACTCCTCAAAGTAGATGTGAGCCAATTAGATCAACAAAGTCAAAATGATTGTATTGTTTTAGGCGATCGGCTAGAACTACGACGAGTAATCAGTAATTTAGTGGGAAATGCGATTAAATTTACAGATACAGGGAGTATAAACGTTCGGATTTCCACCACTCCTCCATCTTCTATGGACAAAGGACAAATCAACATCGAAGTAGAAGACACCGGATATGGAATTTCTGCCGATGATTTACCCACACTATTTGAACGATTTCGCCAAGGTAAAAACAAACGCGCTGGTAGTGGTTTGGGATTACATCTATCACGTCGCATTGTTGAGTTTCACGGAGGAACAATCGAAGCCGCTTCCAAATTGGGTAAAGGTAGTGTTTTTACAGTACATTTACCAAGAAAATAAATAGACATAGCATTCCTAAATCATTCGTAAACAACAAGAACCCCGACTTCTACAAGAAGTTGAGGTTCTGGATATTTAGATTTTCACAAATCAAACCGGAGTCCTAATATATATTCCTTTCAGACAATTTACTGCTAACTTTTTTTTAGCGAAAATACTTCATTAGGATGGTGATCTAAAAAAACTTTGCCCTTATTCTTTAATACAGCAAGCTCATGAATTATCTATAAGTCAATCTACATCAATGATTTTTTTAGGTTACACTGCTGGTGATAACTCAAAAAGTGAGGTATTAATTCATCACTAAGAGTCTATTTTTACTCGTTAGTTGCTTGTTATTCTTCGGTTTTTAACTACTCACAAATAACAAATGACTGATGACTCTTGACACTTGATTAATTGCTGTACTTGTTGACTTATTACTAGTGGTCTATATCTTTACTGATCAAAAATATATGACAGAATCAATTCCAACTCGTGGTCAAGTAGAACGCACTTTAGCACAACGTATACAGGCTGTATATCGTGAACAACTCGGACATCAGCCTAGCAAAGTAACCTCTCGCCTTTCAGAGCAAAATCTAGTGGTTGTAATTGAAGATTCTATTACACCACCAGAACAGTTGTTGGCTCAAACTGGTAGACAAGAACTAGCTGAACAAGTTCGTTCAGATTTAGATGAAGCTATTCAACCCCAATTAAAAGAATTAATTGAGGAAATTTTGCATGTCTCTGTAGTAGAGATCCTGAGTGATGCTACTCTAGAAACTGGACGTTCAGGAATTATTGTTATTTTATCCGAAGTACCTGATTTTCGTAATTCTGTTTCTAGCTCCAAAATGAAGAAGAAGGCCTCTTAAGAAACAAATTAACCAACTTAGTACACAATTTCACAAATTCGTAGCGAATAAAATTTGGAAAGACTCTGCGCCCCTCTGCGTTGACTTCGCGTCCCTCTGTGTTAAAAAAAGCTACGAATTAATGCAAAGCTGTACTTATTCTGGTATTAACACAAGTCCATAACTGAACTCTGTTTTAATTTGCCTCTAAGATGACGGGAAACTATATTTTCTAGGTCTTCAATCATGTAAGGCTTACTGATGTAATCATCAAAGCCAGCCCTGAGAATACGCTCTCTATCCTCTAGACTAGCTAAAGCTGTCACCGCAACAACATTTATATCATGTGTTAACGGTTCTTGTTTTAAGCTCTGTACTACATCGATACCATTAATTGTAGGTAACAGAACATCTAGTAGTATCAAATCTGGTTGATACTCTTTAGCTACCAATACTGTTGTCGAACTATCAGTTTGACAAATCAGCCTACAGCCAAATGACTCCAAAGCATAGCTCATCAACAGCAGGTTGTCATCATTGTCTTCCACCACCAATATCAATGGGGGTTGGAAGATTTGTTTATTTTCGTCAGCCATAAACACTTGTGCCAGTTTCATTCCTTCTCCAGGCAATCTCATGTGCATTCGTCGTTCCTCCTGAACGAACTGACGAGGCATTCCCAGAGCGGTTGAACAACGCTCATTCAAGACTGGCTCGTTTATCAACCTTATCAAGTCGATGCTTTTTGCCCTACGCAACAAACTATATAGAGGAAAAAGTATATCAAGCTGAAAGAATGTAGCTATACCTTATGATTATAAACAAAATAAAGAAAATATTTAGCAAATAAATTATAAGTACTTAATATATTTAAGTTTTTTTTCATAAAACTTCTCTAATGTTGCGGTTGAACCAATATAAAAACTATGGATTGGGCAAATCTTAGTTATATCTCACCTATTAGATTTACAAAATAAGAATTGTCAATATATTTAGGACACTTTTTCTTATATAAAAAATACTAATTTTATAAGTATAAATACTTTGTATGTCTATTTGTGTGGCGATCGCTCAGATGCAAAATTAAACTAGCGCAACATATCAGAAAATTTTGTCGAGACTTGATAACCATAGCGTCTCTACTGATTTTTGGGCTGACTACAGGACATCAAATTGCAAAGTAAAAAAAATTTCTTTTACCCCTTGACAGTTTTTGTAGTATACAAGTAGTATATAGATAACAACAAACAAGTTAAACAAACACTAAAGAGTTTACCTCCCAAAGATATATACAAAGGAGGTTGTAATATGGTTCATATTCGCTTTGAAGGTCGTTCCTATGATGTGAGTGAGTCGCAACTAGGCTTAATAACTAACATGAATGACACAGCTATTAAGCAGCGACTGGCCCAACATTTTGATGTACAACTAAACCGCTTTGAATCTTACGTAATTGATCGTAGACCAAGTGGAGATTTAATAGTAAGACCAGAAGCAGTTTACGGATAAAAAATAAATTTTTGTTCCGCATCCTAACAAGTGAAGCTTACATACAATCAACTTCGCAAGAAGTTTGTAGGTACCCTACGGGAAGCCGCCCTTACAGGCGTCTACGATCCCTACTACCTCCATTGAGTGGAGGTGTAGCCGAATAGGTATAGGCAAAAACATGTGAATGGCTTTGCTAACTTGTGTGGAAAACCAAATAATTCACTCTGCGCCCTAACAGGAAAAGCTTACATACTAGCCAAATAGGTACAGGCGCTTGATTGAAGCTCAGGATAATGTAGGTTCAAATCCTACGTATGAACAAACAGCTTTTTCAACTTGCGTGGAGTGACTTATAAATTTAACAATTAAATCATCAATAATGAGTCATGAAAACGGCAAATATCAGACAATTCATGAAATCGAAAATCTTGTAATTGCATTCCAAAATAGCACCTTCCCACGATGTCAGTGGAATCATATTGCACATTTGGCTTATGCTTCCTCTACTTGTGCGGCAATTTCAATACTAAATCTAAATGTATAATTTGACATCTAGATTTCTTGCAATTATAACAGTAGTTGTCACCGCGCCCTCACAGAAAAAGCTTACATACTAGCTCAATTGGTAGAGCAGTCGGATCTTAACCGATGGGTAACAGGTTCAATTCCTGTGTATAAACCAACAGCTTTCTCAACTTGCGCGGTGATTTTATTCACCTCGTAGTGTGTGACAACTACACTCCACGGTTTTAGATTTTGGTTGCAATTAAAAAATCCCAAATCTAAAATCCAAAATTTCTAATGGAGGTAGTACCCATGAATACAGCAGAACGCGACTTGCGTTTAGAACTTCTCAACAGCTTGCTAACTACGCCTCACCGCGAGTTGGAGAAGGTAGCAGAATTCCACAAATTAGTCATAGAACTTGACCCCATTTTTTATGGACATCTGGCTGTATGGTATCAACGCAACGGTGATGTCCGCGATCACAAGGAAGTCTTTTTGGGACATCTGCTGACAAGCAATGTGACTGCACATCGTGATGCTGGTTTTATATTACTGCAAGAGTTTCCACCTTATCAAGTGGCGCGGATAGTGGACTTTATGAAGCAGCAACGTGGTAAAGTTCCCCGTTCTGCACGTACTGCTGTGCAACGCTATTTACGCGCGCGAGAACTCAATCACCAGTTTTTTGATCGCGCTGCTTTACGGGGACGTAAGGCGATGAAGCACCTATATGCAACTTTGCATATTAAACCAAGTACGCGTGCAGATGCGGTGCTGTTCAAAGATGCACCGCCAGAAGATAGCTTGGCTTATATTCTCAAACAGTTGGCAAAAGCAGAAACAACATCTGCACAAGCAGCTTTGATTGTTGAGCATAACATTCCTTACACTATTGCGATTGGTGCAGTTAAGCAACTTACCCCAACCGTTTTGGTGGCGTTGATTAACTCCATGTCACCGCAGGAGGTAATTAACAACCTCAAATCTCTGAAGCAACGCGGTGCGATGGATCACTCTGAAGTCAAGGCGTTGATTGATGGGAAGTTAGAACAAGCGACTAAGAGTGACAGGATATCTGCGTTCAAAGCTACTGTCGCTGCTGATGTTACCCAACTGGATACAGAAACTGCTGCACGACTGGAAAAAGTCGCCAACGAACAAGTTAAAAAGCGCGGTAAAATTGCCAAACCGACAGCTTTGTTGGTTGATAAGTCTGGAAGTATGGATGTAGCACTAGAAGTCGGTAAGCAAATAGCTGCGTTGATTTCTGGTATTACTGAAGCAAACTTGTTTGTTTATGCTTTCGACACCATTGCTTATCCAGTTAAAGCTATTGGTAGTCAACTATCAGACTGGGAAAAGGCATTTCAGCATATTTTCCCCAACGGTGGAACTAGTATTGGTGCGGGGTTAGAAACCATGCGCCTGAAAAAGCAGGTGGTAGAACAAATTATCATCGTCACCGACGAAGGCGAAAATACCCAACCATACTTTGCTGCTACTTATCAAGCTTATCAGCGCGATTTGGGAGTGATGCCGAATGTGATTATTGTCAGAGTTGGAGGCTGGTGTGATTACATTGAACGCAATTTGAAGGAAAAGCAAATACCTGTGGACACCTTCACTTTCGCGGGAGACTACTACTCTTTGCCAAATTTGGTACCGTTGTTGTCTCGTCCATCCCGACTAGAATTGCTGATGGAGATTTTAGATACAGTACTACCTGTGCGGGATGACAAGTAAACTTATGTCTAGCGGCATTGCCGCTAGATATTAATTGGGTATTGTTTATACTAAATTTAAGAGCGGAAACGTTTCTTATACCGTCGGGAATTAGCAACCGCTTTAGCTTTCCGCTTGTTTTTCTCAAGAGGAGTTTCAAAGTGACGATGTTTCTTTAAGTCAGGCATAATTCCCGCCTTGGAAACTTGGCGTTTAAATCTACGTAAAGCTGACTCAAGTGCTTCGTTTTCGCCCACTACTATTTGGGTCATTCTATCTCCTACTTAAATATTAGTACTGGATAGCGGTCAGTCCATAAACATTTAATTTGCTTTTTTGGTGAGGGGAAAAGTAAGGGAATACTCAACAATGTTTTCCTGTTTACCTCAAAACCGAAAATGTGCCACTCAAATGCACTTTCGCTTCGTCAATCCAGTCAACCGAGAACAAAAATGGGCAGACTCCTAGCCTGCCCAAGAGACTTAAAAGTTAAACTTTGTTTTCAAAGCTTAGTAACGACGGGAGTATCCTCCGCCATTGTTTCCGCCACGTCTACCACCACCACCACCAAAGGAGCCTCCCTCTGATTTTGGTCTTGCCTTATTAACTTTCAGACTACGACCCATCCATTCAGCAGTATCAAGCGCTTCAATTGCCGCAGCTTCTTCGGCCTCTGATCCCATTTCTACAAAGGCGAATCCCCGCACACGACCAGTTTCACGGTCTACAGGTAATTGAACGCTTTTAACCGTTCCATACTCTGAAAACACCTGCTTGAGGTCATCTTGTTCAACCTCATAGGAAAGGTTACCAACGTAAATCGACATAAAACATCTCCAGAATCACATGGCGTAGAGTTTTAGATCCGGAGAAGTCTGTAATATAAGTACAAATAAAAACAAACCGCACAACCGAATTTAAACTTCCGTTCATAGTTTATCACAAATTTGTAAGATTCAAGCAAATTAATTAATATTTAAAATTCGATGAAACCTCTTAATTACGTTGACTTGTGCTTTGTTGTAGATACAACTGGCAGTATGGGTAGTTTTATTCAGTCAGCACAGCAACAATTACTAAATGCTATCAAGGTGCTGTCAGCTAATAGTAATATTGATTTGCAGATTGGTTTGGTAGAGTACCGCGACCATCCGCCACAAGATAACTCTTTTGTTACCCGTGTTTATCCGCTGACGGCTAAATTGCAGCCAATGCAGAAAGTGATCAATCAACTCAGGGCTGATGGTGGTGGTGATGGGCCAGAAGCAGTGTATAGCGGTGTCTACGACGCTTGTACAAAAATGAAATGGCGTCAGCACAGTTGTCGTTTCATTTTACTCGTAGGTGATGCACCACCTCATGGTTTTGGCAAATGGCTACAAGAAAAAATGTTTGATAGGCGCAAGTATCATAATGGTGATGCTTGGCCTGATGCTTGTCCTAGCGGGTTGGATGTCCAGTCAGTAACTGCAACGGCAGAAAACCACCAAGTTATGATTCATGGATTATGTATGAGTGGTGATATGCTGGCACAACAAGCATTTAGGGCAATAGCTCAAATTACAGGTGGTCAATGTGTAGCAGTTAGCAATGCCAAAGATGTCATTGAGAAAATTCTGGGTGTATTGCAAAATGAATTCTCTAATTTGGAATTTGACCAAAAAGTCTTGGAAACTGTGCAGCAAATAGGACATTTAGATCGCAGTAAAACTGCTGAAATTTTAGATATGCCAAGATTACCAGTTGCGGCTGCGATCGCTCGGTTGGGTAAGCGGGGTTTCTTTGACCATCTCATCAAAGTGCGATCGCGTTGATCAAATCGTCCTGCTTTTTTTTCAAACTTTTGAAATGACGGATCAAGACTGCTAAAGAATTAATACCATGCAGACTTAACAAAATCAACCAGCAAAATGTCTTCAAAACACTAAAGGCTGTAGGTCTAGTTAAACCCTCATGAATTGCAATCCTAGCCTCATCTAAATAAGCATTATACTCTTCCACAATTGGGAAATCATGGAAAGCTCCTGTATTAATTCCATGTATCCCACTTACCCAATCTTTACCCATCTGAATTCTATCTAGTTGGGCAACTTCTAGGTGATATAAATCATGGTAATCAATACCAATACCACGCACTTTGATATTTTCACCATCAATAATAATCGGAATTAAGCTAATATAACCAAGACTCTTCTTTAATTCTACAATCGCGGAGTTTTTTCCAGAAATATCAATAAACCACTCTACAAATTTACCCCAAATGCTATAATAATTAAACCAAGTTATTGGATGATTTGATTTGCTAACAATCGGCTGAACTAATTGAAAACTTTTGTGGTGTTCTAAAGTTTTTTCGCTTTCCAGATTAGTATAAACAGTAAATACTAATTCGGAAAATAAAAACAAGTAAAACGGGATTTTGATATTGAATCTATCTCCTTGCCAACAAATCTTGCTTTCTGGCATGATAGCTAAACACCGCTTTAATCGGTTCTTATAATCAAGGTGATATTTGTTTAATTGCTCTGGCGATAACTGGTGACGACGCTTATAAATCACAAATGCACGCAATAGCAACTGCTTTATCCGGCGAGCAAAAATATGATTTGTGCGATCGGTTTTTTTTCCATCCACAAAGCTATGGCTAAAGCATGTTTTTGGCGTTTTGATAGCTTTCCCATCGCCTTGTCTGGTTCTGTAACTTGGCGAAGATTTGCAGACTTCATTGTTTTCAACAGAGAATAAACATCAGTATTCTGAAAGTTGAAGTCGTTAAAATCAATAATCTTGTTCCTTATGCAAATACAGAACCTCACAAGCTTTTCGCCCTTGTCTCCCTTCCCCATTCTCCTTTCCCCAATTCCCGATCCTAAAAATAGGGATATAAACTTAGAAATTCAGTAGTTGGATCAATGGTAGAACCTTGATTCAAGATTCTGTCATTCGATAAGTCAAAATCAAGAGATTTGTTATTTTTTTTACCTCCTAGATTCTGAGCAATCTTATCAATAGCAATTGCAGCAGGCGATTTGTTTTTTCCTAATACTAAAGGCTGACCATGATTAGTAGAAACGATCACACGATCATCTTCACAAATTGATCCTATAAGCGAAATTCCCAGCAGTTCTTGGACATCTTCTGGAGACATCATATTTAAATCGCGTACCATTCCAGGTCTAACACGATTCACAATTAATTGAATGGGTTTAATTTTTTGCGCTTGTAGTAAGCTAATTACACGGTTAGCATCACGTACTGAGGAAATTTCTGGTGTAGCGATAACTAACGCTTCAGTTGCAGCTGCGATCGCAGTTTGAAACCCTCCATCAATACCTGCTGGACAATCTATTAGTACATATTCATATTTCTGTGCTAATTCATTCAATAATGGTTTTATCTGTTCTGGAGTTACTAATTCTTTGGTACGTTTTTTGGCTGCTGGTAAAAGTGTTAAACCTGGTTGGCGTTTGTCTTTTACCAAAGCTTGCTCTAAGCGACATTCACCAGCCAGAACATCAAACAATGTGTATATTATTCGTTTTTCTAGCCCCAGCAGCAAATCCAAATTTCTCAATTCAAAATCAGCATCAACCAATGCAACCTGATAACCCATCTTGGCTAAAGCTATGCCCAAGTTGGCTGTTATGGTGGTTTTACCCACACCGCCTTTTCCGGATGTAATGACAATAATGCGAGTCATGATAGAAAAGCTCTATTTAGGACATAGGGCTAGCACCCTGTTTATAATCTCTACCAAGAACTTAAAGACTAACCGGAGCAAAATATGTTACTTGTAAAACTTTGTAAGGAAGTATTGCTGACGTGTAATTACTTATGAGCTTGTGTTAAATCAAGAAAAATTCATTATTACACCTGATTTTATGTAAAAATGACGACATTTCGAGTTTATTAATGATTAAAAGTTAAATTTGACTTCTCAGTTATTCTACATCAGGCTTTAGCCAAAGCGATCGCAGACTCTAAAGTTTCGATTTTAGACAAAGCCCATCAAACGATTTTGGATTTTGGATTGACACGATTATTGTTAATGTAATATTATATATTACATAAGTAAGTTAATTAAATTAATCCTTTCTTAACTTCGATGCGAGTCTAAATAGCACAAGTTAACTTATTATCAAGTATGTGATTAGCTGATTGAGTAAGTCTTTCAGTCCGTTTCAGAGAGCTTGAACTATGAGCCAGAGAATTTATTCTCTGCGAGATATTGGACAGGTGCAAAATATCAGTAATCCAAATATTTATTTTAGTAATGTAGAAAAATTATCTCAAATTGACTGCTTGCGTGTCCCAACAGTTCAGAGCTTACATACATAGTACGAGAGGAAATGTACCGTTACTCATAAGCGGCGGGTGCGTAGACGCAAGGAATTTACTGAGAATCTGGGAGGTTGGCTTAAAAGTAGCTATCCTTGAAAGAGTGTGTAATAACTCACCAGTGGAGTTTTTCCATGCGATAGACGCTTTGCTCTGGCGACTTACACGCAAGTAGTTTATTTTATTAAAAAGTATAATTTGAAGACGTGCATCTGTTGAATATAAATTCATTAAAATTGCATTTTAGAAAATATGGAATTTGATTACTTCAGACACAATGAAGGTTCTCCTGTTAATAACAACCGTCAAAGTTTACTCTCCAGTGGTTGGCGACCTTTGCAACGGGAATTTGATTGGGAGTTTTTAGGTCAACTGATGTTTCATGATACACAGGAGTTAACTCAAAAAAGTCTGAATTTGGCGAGTAGCATTGCGGAGACATTGGGACGCAATAATTATGCTTGGTGGGCAAATTTATTAAATATTGTTTCCGAAAATACACGCTACGAAGTTGAAAAATACTGGAACTATATCACACCAGATCCACTAACACCTGATTATCGTTACCAGGATGTTTTAAATACAGATACACCGATTACTCAGTTTGTCAATCGTAACAGTATTCCCATTGATTATGTTCTCAATCGGCTGCAAGAAATTACAGTGATGCGGGTTTTAAAATTATTAGGAACTCCTGATATTATCACCCAATATTATTTAGAAAGAAATTTTTATTTTCCTGTAAATAAATTTGTGAGTTGGGAACGACTAGATATCATTAATACTGTTTATGCATACTGGTCAAAAGATGATGTCTGGTTACAAATTGATCCCTATGATCGGGGACGACGACACTATAGTTTAATGTCAAAAAACTTATCTCCATTAATCAACAAAGCGACTTATGATTTAGCAATCATGTTGAGTGGATATCAAAGTCGTGTAGGTAAGGTACAAAGCCAATTTCAGATTCGCAGTTTTCCAAAAGATATTCAAAACTTTACTGACATAGTTCAGCAGACGGTTTTGAATCAAAATCAATTAGCAGTTTTAGTACATGGTAAACCAGGAACAGGTAAAACTGCATGGACACAAGCATTTGCAAAAGAAATTTTGGTGTCACTTGGCTTTGTAATTTTTATTTTGGATCATGATGCGATCGCAAATTTTGTACCACCTACATACTTAGAGCGAATTTGTATTATTATTAATGAGGCAGACAATTTGGCTCAAGACCGTGCTAGTGAAATTGCACAACAAAGTAACAAAACTGAGCATATTTTAAGCTTGCTAGATGGTACTTTGTACCAAAGTGTTGCTGATGACTCTGGAATTCAGATGCAGCAAAGGTTGGTAGTACTGATGACTTGTAACACCACAGAAAGACTAGATCCTGCGATGTTGCGTCGAGGTAGGGTAGATTTGATGTATGAATTTACTCATTTATTTGTTTAAATTAGATAATGCGTGAAATCAAATCTTGTGGTGTGCTTGTCATGCGATCGCAACCACAAATGAGTTTTTTACTCCTGTTAAAACCTAACCGTTATGACTTACCCAAAGGTCATATAGAACTGAGGGGGCGACGAAATAAGCTAAAACATAGACTCGATAAGCTTCATAGCCCTTAAACCCTGTTGATAATATTTACGTTTATTACGATTAATTCTCATTAATTCGGTTACTAACCCCACACAAATATCTTTGAAATT
>NZ_JBHFLM010000247.1:0-1748 GCF_041928655.1 Pelatocladus sp. BLCC-F211
TTTAAGAAATCGTTTCAAACGCGGTCGGGCAGTCCGTGTGTGCTTGTGGACGTATCCAAACGGGGAGATTTGAATACTTTGTATTCGGGTTTCTAGGGAGGACGGATGAAGCAAGAATCTCCGCACTTATAGGGCGGAGAGTGTCAATGATTGTAATGTTACCGGATGCGGAATGCGGTTTTCAAACCTAACAGAGCAGCAAATGCGATCGCTCCACTGACAACGTTAAAATAAACCCATAAATACCTGATGCCCAAGCCATGTCCCTCGCCAAAGAATTAGACTCTCCCCAAGGCATCCCAGAAGATGTTATCCTTCCCCCAAGTGATTTATACAGCGATGAGCCTCCTTTGGAAACTGAACTGCATCTGCGGCAAATAATCCTACTTTTCAAATGCCTGGAATGGTTGTGGCGAGACAGAACTGATTTCTACGCTGCTGGCAATCTGACTATTTACTACAGCTTCAGTAAAAGTAAATCAGAAGACTTCCGGGGGCCAGATTTTTTTGTTGTGCTAGACACGGAACGCAAAGCTCGTAAAAGTTGGGTAGTTTGGGAAGAAGATGGCAAATATCCGAATGTAATTCTGGAAATTCTCTCTGAATCCACAGCTAATACTGATAAAGAAGTTAAGAAAAAACTTTACCAAAATACCTTCCGCACACCAGATTATTTTTGGTTCGATCCATACACATTAGAATTCGCTGGTTTTCATTTAGTAGACGGCAAGTACCAACCCTTAGAAGCAAATAATCAAGGGCATTTATGGAGTCAGCAGCTAGGTTTATATCTAGGTATTCATCAGGGTTTATTGCGTTTTTTTACCCCTGAAGGACAGTTAGTTCCAACACCTGAAGAAGAAGCTGAGTCTGAACGTCAACAGAAAGAATTAGCACTAAGTAGAGCAGAAAGATTAGCTGCTAAATTGCGGGAGTTAAATATCGATCCAGATACAATTTAGCGTTAAAGATATTTAACTATAACCAAAACTGGCGATCGCCATCAAGCGTACTAGGACGAATACCTTGTAACCGCAGATAAGCCATGCGGTCAGATCCATAGAGTGGCATAGGTAAACGGGGTTCTTTCAAAGCTCCATGATGCAAAAGCGTCAGTTTGAGAGTTGTGTCTAGAACACTTTCAATTGATACTTGATGCCCTTTCTCATGAACAGTCAAACGTATAGGACGAGCCAAACCAACTTTATCAGGAACTTTAGTAGTTACCAGAATAGCTTCACGAGATGACAAACGAAGTGCTAATTCTTGTGATGGTGCGATCACAGCTTTTTGCTCTAGGTTATATAATCGGGGGACACCAGATTTTTTACATTCTACTAAGATGAATTTCGCACCTATTGCTTTGGCTCTCTCCACTAAATAGTCAACTTCTTTACCAACAAAGGGGCCATCACGGTAAATTAAGATGGTTTTGTTTGCTAATTCAGTAGCAGGTAGTAAGCGCTCCAATAGTTTCGGTGGTATTGCCTCACCATCAATGAGATCATCTTCGAGTCGATAACGAACAAACTCCCCTTGTTTGCCATATAAACGCACGCTAGCACAAGCATTCCTTGTTCCTGCTTGTCTTTTTTTAGAAATTCTAGAAACTGGAGTTTAGACTAAAAGCGATATGAGAGAACGCAAACCAAATGGAATTAGAGGTTAAAAATATTCTCAAGTCAGCCTCAAAGCATCCGCGGCCTTGAACAATTATTGTGTAGTATGCTTGTTGAGAAAAAATACAA